>CAVGGQ010000006.1:0-44095 GCA_963628785.1 Oscillospiraceae bacterium
CTGGGTAGCTACGTCTGGACGAGATAAACGCTGAAAGCATCTAAGCGTGAAACTCCCCCAAAGATAAGATCTCCCCCCCTTGTGGGGTAAGGGTCGATGTAGACTACATCGTTGATAGGCCGAAGGTGTAAGCACGGTAACGTGTTCAGCTGATCGGTACTAATCACCCGAGGGCTTGACTTAATTTATGCAGGCAAGCTTTGCTTCTACCTTCTCTCATTGTTCAGTTTTCAGAGTACAGGCAAAATAAACCTTGACAAACAGGGTTTGATATTGTAGTATTTGACGGTAGTCAAATGCAGTTGGTGTTTTTAACGGTGAGGGTCCACCCGTTCCCATTCCGAACACGGAAGTTAAGCTCACCTGTGCCGACGATACTTGCCTGGCGACGGGCTGGGAAAATAGGTCAACGCCAACACAATGAGCCCGGGATTTTATTTCGGGCTCAAGATATTCCTCCTTAGCTCAGTCGGTAGAGCACGCGGCTGTTAACCGCGGTGTCGTCTGTTCGAGTCAGACAGGAGGAGCCACGACGGTCGAGCCGCTACCTCAGGTGGCGGCTCGATATTTCTTAAGTGCTATGGGCCTTTAGCTCAGTTGGTTAGAGCAGCCGGCTCATAACCGGTCGGTCCGGGGTTCGAGTCCCTGAAGGCCCACCATTTATTTAGGGGAATAGCTCAGCTGGTAGAGCGGCGGTCTCCAAAACCGTAGGCCGAGGGTTCGAAGCCTTCTTCCCCTGCCAGAGACCTGGGCGCCTGAAAAAGGTGCCCGGACTCTCGAAAAACCTTGACAAGTAATTAGGAATTCGGTATAATTCCTATGCTTTTATATGGCGCTGTAGCTCAGTTGGCTAGAGCATTCGGTTCATACCCGAAGTGTCACCGGTTCGAATCCAGTCAGCGCTACCAGACAAGGGGGCACATCCTCCGATGTGTCCCCTTAAAATGCAATATGGCCCGTTGGTCAAGTGGTTAAGACACCGCCCTTTCACGGCGGTAACATGGGTTCGAGTCCCGTACGGGTCACCATTCTTCTCTTCGAAGAATTCGGAGGCGTAGCTCAGCTGGTTAGAGCGCATGCTTCACACGCATGAGGTCGATGGTTCGAGCCCATTCGTCTCCACCAAGAATATCCGGGCTTTTGACATTCAGTCAGTTGCCCGGTTTTCTTTCGCTCTATGTCAATAGTTGGGGTAGAGCAAATAACAGCAAAGCTCCCTGTACGAAGCCGATATCGTACGGGGAGCTTGCTTTATTGGGTTGGTTCTGTGGTATGTGGAGTTAAGCCCTTTAATCAGGTCGGAGCAGAGCTTTTCGGTCTCCTTGCCGTTCCATTTGATCAGGTCGTAGGAAATGTATGTCTCGCCGTCTTTTTCCGTTGTGCTGTTGAAGCGTTCAAACACAACATTTGTCTTATCAATTCCGTTTCTGTACTTCAAAAAGCTTGTAACGCTTCTGCCCAAAACGTCGCCGGCAATTTTCTCACTCGCGGGGTCCTTTGCGGAATATGTCCAGCAATACAAATTGCCATAACTGCTGTACGAATCGGAAACTTCCTCCATGTCCTTCAAATAGTATACAGAGGATCCGTCCGTGCTGATAGAATAGCTAACAATCCAATATGAGTCAAAGTAAACGTCACTTGAAATCCGCGTCGGTTTATCGTCTCCCAGCTTATATGTATACAGAGAAGCGGTGGATGTCGATGAATCATAGTCCTTAGTAAGGTATACATACTTGCCGGAATTCGTAAAGTAAAAGTCATCGCAGTCGCCAGTGATTTTCGTTTCTTCTCCGATGCTCATGCCGTTCACATCGGCATAGTAAAGGTCACCATCTTCGTCGGTATAGACTACCTTGTCATTGGAAACCTGAGCCTGGCCGATATTCGCCAGGAGACTTTCTTTTTCCCCATCCAGGGTAATTCCGTACAGCTTTTGGCCGGAGTCGGCTTCTATAGTTACATAAAGTGATGTAATGTCGGTTGCCTTCGTTTGAACGATCGCACCTTTGTTGCAGCCAACGCTGTACACTTCATCGGGCAGCGTGACTTTTACAAGTTCTTCACCCACTTTTACGATATAAATGTAGTTCGCGTCAAAGCTGTAAGCGACCATAAGGCTTTGATCTGCGGAAAAATAAGCATAAAAGCCGCTGCTATATTTTGATGTGTAAGTTTCGCCTTTTGTCGTTTCGCCGTTGACGCAGAAAACCGGCGTCAATTCACCGTCTCTGTCATTAAGCAGCCAAAGTGCCGTTGAAGCGTCATCCGATATGGCGATCAAACGAACATCGTCCGTGAAAGTCCCGACTTTATTCTTTTCATCGGAATCCGAAGCAAGTGTATAGATGCTGTCCTGCGTCGAATAAAGCAACGTGGTTTTGTTGTCGGCGACTATGCCATCATTCAGTTCTGGAAGCTTCAGCGGTTCTTCCGTGCCGAAAATCACGCGATAAATTTCGTAATCTTCATCGGCGTAAACGAAGCCGTCATTTTTGACCAGGTTAAACCCAGCAACACCCGTATCGACTTCAACGTTATTTTCCATTTTCGCATCGGAATAGGAAAGCGTTCCGTCCGTCAGAGTGATAATGTGATTTCTGTCGCTTGTCATGTAGCCTTCCGTGGTTTCGTCAAAGTCGATCACGCCGTTTTCCGTTACGATGCAGGAGCCGCCTTCCGCATAGTCGCGCGATGATACCATAGCCTTTTCCGGGGCAGTCGAGGTTGCCGTGCCTCCGCAGCCGCAGAGGGATATTGCGAGGAGCAGCGCGAGGATCAATGCTGTAGCTCTTTTCAGCTTTTCGTCTCTCCAATCAAAATGTAATACATTTCGCTATCATAATAGCTACTACATTGTAGCATATAACGAAATGCCGGTCAATTGTAAAATTAAACTATCCGGAAACGATCCGGTATTCGCAATTTCCGAGCATGACAGGAGGCATGGCAATGTATAAAGAGCCATTGGTAATTAAGCGTCGTGGTGAGGACGTAAGCAAGATCATTACGGTACGCATAAAAGAAGATACGCTTGTGGAGCTTGACCGCATTGCCGCGGAAAGCAACTATTCCCGCAACGAGCTTATCAATATTATTCTTGCTCACGGCGTAAAAACAATAGAGATCGAATAGGCAGCAGCAAAAGACCTCCCTTCCAAGATCAGTTTCGGAAGGGAGGTCTTTTCGTTTAGAATATCTTTGAGAGCAATACGGCTGCTGCGAGGATGCCTGCGAGGGCTACGGCGTAGAGGGTGCCGGTAACGAGCGGCTTCTTGGGATGCGATATGCGGCCGTATTCGTTATTTTCTGGCGGCACGGGGCTCGGGAGCGGCAGATCCTTTTCGAGCTCGGCCACGGCCTCCTCTTCCGAGAGCCCCTGCTCCTTAAGGGCCGTAAGTTTCTTTTGATATTCTACGATCTTGTCGAGCTTTTCTTCTGCGGAAAGCTGATCAAATCTTTTCTCGAGCTGTGCGATAAATTCCTGTCCGGTTGCCATAGCGTCCTCCTTTTACAGCAGCTCCCGGTAGTACAGACCGCCGGTACGCTCTTTTGTACTCTTTTGATGATCCATATACTCTTTTGTTATGGATCGGCATTCATCTTTCGTTTCCGTCGTGAACCACATAATGCCGTGATCCAAACCGCGCAGATCCTTGTCCGCAATATGGAGCGGCACGCTGTTGAGGAGCGTCGAATACTTTTTGCCGTCGCATTCCAACGAAAAGCGTACGCCGCGCCGGTCCTTCAGCTCCCCGTGACCGCCGCAGGCGGCGCATCCGATCTGCGCGCGAACCGGGCAGTTTCGAAACCGCATCAGCGGCAGGCGACCGTAGATGACGGCGCCGACCGGGATATGCCCGCCAAGAGATTTTATGCCACGCATGGATAGCTCAAAGGAGGCGGTCACGGCGGCAAGCCCCGCTTCCTCATAATGACGGAGTGCATCCGTATTCAGAATATTGAGACCCGCGCCGCCGTAAAGAGGCAGGGAGAGCCTTTTTGCGAGTGGCAGAGCGTAGATGTTGTCTCCGTATACCGCACGCAGCCCGGATGCCCGGAGCGCCTCCAGACGCCGCTCAAGCTTATCCTCATCTTCCGGCCAGAGCGCCGCAGGCAGCTCGCCGATCAGCCGGTCACCGTACTTCGCGATGAGCTCCGGCGTGAGTATATCGATGGGAAGCAGGATCTTCTCAAATTTATCCTCTTCCGTGATTTGTCCGACGGAGGAAAACCTCGCCCACAGCGCACAAGTTCGATTTTTGTCCCGGAATCCTGCAGACGCTGGGAGTGCCGAATCGGAACGCTTCCACGGCTTTACGGCTCCGCGCTGTTCGAGAAGCTTTCCGAGCACCTCGCGGCGCAGGGCATTGAGCGCCCCGGCGCTCATCATGTATCCGGGCGCAATGTCCGCAGAGAACTTGTTTACGATAAAAGGCGTCCCGCCGGTTTTTACAAGATTCTTTTCCGCGTTCTCGACCTCCAGAGCGCGTTTTAGTGCGATCTCCGGCGCGGTGCCTTCGGCCTTGCATACAAACGAGCCGTCCGACACGGTAAGTGCCGTGCTCTCTCCGGTGAGCGAGAACACCATGCTCACACCTATGCGGGGCGTTTCTTTCTCGTAGAGCGCGGCGAGCGACTTGAGCACTTTTTCCGCACTCTGCACATCGTCCCTTGTCCGGTAGCCGAACATCGATTTATCGCGGTGTCCGGTGAGATAGCCGTCTGTAAAGCCGCTGCGCGAGAATACAGCGCGCAGCGTGTCCTCGTCGTACGCTTTGCCGTCGAGTGCCGCGCGGCAGGCCGTGACGACCGCAGCCACATATTCGGGACGCTTCATGCGCCCTTCGATTTTAAATGTCGTCACGCCGACTTCCGCCATCTCCTTCGCGTGACGCAAAAGCGACATATCCTTGAGGGAGAGCACATGATCGGCCGCGCCGCAATGCCAGTCGAGACGGCACGGCTGCGCGCAAAGACCGCGGTTCCCGCTGCGGCCGCCGAGCATGGCCGAAAGGTAGCAAGCCCCCGAAAGGCTCATGCAGTGCGCCCCGTGGACGAACGCCTCGGCTGTCGCGCTCGTAAGGCGTGAGCAGATCTTTTCCATCTCGGAGAGCGTGAGCTCCCGCGCGAGGACGATGGTCTGATAGCCGAGCGACTCCAGATAGAGCGCGCCGTCCGTGTTGTGCACGACGGTCTGCGTGGAAGCGTGGCGGGGAAGGTCGGGGTACCGCTCACGGAAAAGCCGCATTACGGCAGGATCCTGAATGATGACGGCGTCCGCGCCGGAGAGCGCGATTTGATCGGCTTCTTCGGAGAGAGCATCCATCTCACTGTCCGTCACGAGCGTGTTGACCGTGACGAACACCTTTGTACCGCGCTCGTGGCAGAAGCGCACGGTCTTCGAGAGGGACACATCATCAAAATTTTCGGCGTTGCGCCGGGCGTTGAACTTCTTTGCACCGAGATAAACGGCGTCCGCACCGCAGCGCACGGCAGCCGTTACCGCGGGGAAACCGCCCGCCGGGGCCAGAATGATCGGTTTTGTCATACGGTCGTTTCCTCGTTCCGTAATGTTTTTCGCGAAGCGAACATAAGAGAGAAGCTCACACTCAAAAGGGCGCAGGAGATCCAGATCGTGCGCTCTGCGAGCCGCACCGTCAGCCATGCGCCGACACCCGCGCCGAGAGCGAAAAGACCGATCACGCCGAAGTAGGTGAGCGAGCGGTGTAGCACGGCCTTATCGTGCTCGTGCAGATATTCGCAAAGCGCCTCCATGCCGCTGCGCAGATTGCCGATACACATCGTGCTGGCGTAGGCGTACCCGCGCACCTTGCGGAATGTCTGCACCTGCATGGCACACACGAACGACACGATGGCGTTGGCAAGCGCATTATGGTTCTGCGGTATGAATCCGACAACGGCGAGCAGAAGAATTTCCGAGAGGATAATGAGCTGCCGCCAGTGAATTTTTTCCATGTTCTTATACCGTCGGTGAATACATTCGGCGACAAAAATGCCGAGCGCAAATGCGGCAAGCGGGATAAAGTAATGCGCGGCGCGTGAAAAATCGCCGCCGAACAGGCTCGCGCTGAGCAGAACAACATTGCCGGTCTGCGCATTCGCAAACACCTTACCGCGCCCTATGTATGTGTAGGCGTCCTGCAGCCCACCGGAGAGAATGATGAACGAAGCCGTCAGCATGGAGTCCGACATCTGCCGCTGCGATGTATTGGAATTTCCTGCCATAGACAAGAACCTCTTGCATAAATCATTTCAACATACTATTAAACCACAAAATCCTCAGTTTCGCAACCGTCCGTGCAAAAGAATACCGCGCATCCGGAAAACCGAACGCGCGGCAGCGGGAGAAAGAAGAAAGAAGAAAAAAGGAAGAACAGAAACAGCAAGGGCAATACCGCATAATTCGGCAAAAAAGATCCGCAAAGCGCCGCAGACGACATTGTGCGGTGCTGCCCAAATTATTTCACACCGAAAAGCAGGTCGGCGTAGGTCGGGAACGGCCACCGGTCGGCGGGAATGAGTTTTTCCGCCTTGTCGCACGGTATGCGCAGCGCGGTCATCTTCGGGAGAATGCTGTCACGCATAAATTCGGATGCGGTCAGTGCATCGTCAATACCGTGGTATTTATCGAGTGCCTCACCGAGAACTTCGGCAGCGTCATCGATTTCATCGGCGAGCGCCGCGAGACGCTTGATCTGCTTGCCTTCATACAGCCCCACAGCGGTCGGCACAGCCGTGCAGCGGGCGTTAAGACCCGTGGAGAGCTTGTCGGCATAGTCCGTGACGGCAGGGAGAACGGAGCGGCGCACCATGTCGAGCAGAGTCTGCGCTTCAATGTGAACGGTCTTGCGGTAGTTATCGAGAAGACTCTCCAGACGCGAATGCACTTCGGTCTCGGAGTAGATCTTATGCGTCTTGAAGAGAGTGATATTTTTCTCGGCTGTCAGATACGGCAGAGCATCGGGCGTGGTCGGCAGATTCAAAAGGCCGCGCTTCTCGGTCGCTTCGACGATCCACGAATCATCGTAGCCGTTGCCGTTGAAAATAATGCGTTTGTGGGCGCGGATGGTGTTTTGAATGAGTGTGTGGAGTGCACCCTCAAAACTGTCCGCTTTCTCGAGCACATCGGCGTACTGCCGCAGCGACTCCGCCACGGCGGTGTTGAGCATGATATTGCAGCAGGCAATGGAGTCAGACGAGCCGACCATGCGGAACTCGAAACGGTTGCCCGTGAACGCAAAGGGCGAGGTGCGGTTGCGGTCAGTCGAATCGCGCAGGAACTTCGGCAACACATGCGCGCCGAGCTTCATGACGATCTTCTCGCTGCCGGTATACGGCGCGTCCTTCTCGATGGAATCGAGCACGGCGGCAAGCTCGTCGCCGAGGAAGATGGATATGACTGCGGGAGGCGCTTCGTTTCCGCCGAGACGGTGGTCATTGCTCGCCGTGGCGACGGAGAGCCGCAGCAGATCCTGATAATCATCCACAGCCTGAATGACCGCGCACAGGAAGAGCAGAAAACGGGCGTTCTGATGCGGCGTATCGCCGGGCTTGAGCAGGTTCACGCCGGTATCGGTGCACATCGACCAGTTGTTGTGCTTGCCGGAGCCGTTCACGCCTTCAAACGGCTTCTCGTGAAGAAGACATACGAGTCCGTGGCGCGCGGCGACTTTCTTCATGACTTCCATTGTGAGCTGGTTGTGGTCGGTGGCAATATTCGCGGTGGTGAAGATGGGGGCCAGCTCATGCTGCGCGGGAGCGACTTCATTATGCTCGGTCTTCGCCAGCACGCCGAGCTTCCAAAGTTCTTCGTTGAGGTCTTCCATGAACTCGGTCACGCGCGGTTTGATGGCACCGAAATAGTGGTCGTCCATCTCCTGACCTTTCGGCGGCATAGCACCGAGCAGTGTACGGCCGCAGAACATCAGGTCGGGGCGCTTTTCGTACATGGCGCGGTCCACCAGAAAATACTCCTGCTCGGGGCCGACCATCGGGCGGACGGTTTTCACATCGTCCATGCCGAAAAGCTTCAGTACGCGCAGCGACTGCTTGCTGAGTGCCTGCATGGAGCGCAGCAGAGGCGTCTTTTTATCGAGCGCTTCGCCGCCGTAGGAGCAGAACGCCGTCGGGATGCAGAGCGTGTGGTCCTTGATAAAGGCATAACTGGTCGGATCCCACGCCGTATAGCCGCGGGCCTCGAATGTAGCGCGCAGGCCGCCGGAAGGAAAGCTCGAGGCGTCCGGTTCGCCTTGGATCAGTTCTTTGCCCGAAAACTCCATGATGATGCCGCCGTCGGGCGAGGGGGCAATGAAGCTGTCGTGCTTCTCGGCAGTGCTGCCGGTAAGCGGCTGGAACCAGTGCGTGTAGTGCGTGGCGCCGTTGGCTACAGCCCAATCCTTCATGGCTTCTGCCACGACATTTGCGACGGTCGTATCCAGTGAGCCGCCTTCATACATGGTCTTCTTGAGCGAAACGTAGATCTCATACGGCAGCTTCGTTTTCATCACGCGGTCATCAAATACAAGGCTTCCGAAATATTCCGGTACGGTACTCATGTTTTACCCACTCCTTCAATTATATCAATTTAATTTTGACGGTAAAAATGCAAAAGACATCTCGGAAATCACTCTCCAAGACGTCTTTGCCTTCGATGGGCGTCATTATATGCGCTATGCACGGTTTTGTCAACCCATAAATAAAAATTTTTTGCATTTTTATCGTTGACCGCTGCAAATTCGAATGGTATAATCCATACCGTTAAATGAGCAACGGAGTTCATTCGAAGGGGCATTGCGCCCTTTTCGAATGAGCTCCGTATTTTTTTCGGAAAAGAGGGCAACACTCTATGAAGCGCGAAGGAGAAGTCCGCATCCCCTCGGGCTGTGCCATTTCCGCCGTGATCTCCCGTGAGGGACGACGCATGAGCGGTGAGTCGGTCATCCGCAGCATGGTACCGATGCACGATCGCTCCAACGGTCTCGGCGGCGGTTTTGCCGCCTACGGCATCTACCCGGAGTACCGGGATTTTTACGCATTCCATATTTTTTTCGATGACAACACCACGCGCCGCGAATGCGAAGCCAAACTCAAGGAAGGCTTCGAGCTCGTGTACGCCGAACAGATCCCTATCCGGATCATTCCGGAAGTGACGGATGTGCCGCACATCTGGCGCTATTTCGTCTCGCCCCTGCCGAGCGTACTCAAACGGCAGCAGCTCGATGAAAAGGAATTTACGGCGCGCGCCGCCATGGACATCAACACAAAGCTCAAGGGCGCGTATGTTTTTTCCAGCGGCAAGAACATGGGCGTATTCAAAGCCGTCGGCTACCCCGAAGATGTCGGTCGGTTTTACCGTCTGGAGGAGTATGAAGCGTACAGCTGGACGGCGCACGGGCGCTATCCCACGAACACCCCCGGCTGGTGGGGCGGGGCGCACCCGTTCGCGCTGCTCGACTACACGGTCGTCCACAACGGCGAGATCTCGTCGTACGATGCCAACCGGCGCTTCATCGAAATGTTCGGCTACAAATGCACGCTGCAGACCGACACCGAGGTCATAGCGTACATCGCCGATTATCTCCTCCGCCGTCAGGGGCTGACGCTCGAAGAGACGGCTTCCGTGATTGCAGCTCCGTTCTGGAGCACCATCCGCGGCAAGGCGGCGAGTGAAGCGGAGCGGCTCACGTACCTGCGCACGGTATTTTCAAACCTCCTCATTACGGGACCGTTTTCCATCGTGCTCGGCTTCAACGGCGGGCTCATGGCGCTCAACGACCGCCTGAAGCTCCGTTCCATGGTTACGGCGGAAAAGGACGACCTTGTGTTTATTGCGAGCGAGGAAGCGGCCATCCGCGCCATGGAGCCGGATGCACGCAATGTCTGGGCACCGATGGGCGGCGATCCGGTCATCGTCCGAGTTCGGGAGGGACAGTACTGATATGGGTATCGAATATGTTTATCCGCCGTTCGAAGTCATTCGTCGCGACGAGCGGTGCACGCGCTGCCGCCTTTGCGAAAAGCAATGTTCCAACGGTGTCCATACCTACGACGCCGAGAACAAACGCATGATCGCCGATGAATCGAAATGCGTGGACTGCCAGCGATGTGTGGCACTTTGTCCCACGCGGGCACTGAAAATCGTGAAGACCGACTGCACGCTGCGCGAAAACGGCAACTGGAAGTCTGACACCATCCGCGAGATCTATAAGCAGGCGGCGACCGGCGGCATCCTCCTCTCGTCTAACGGCAACCCGACCGAACAGCCGGGCTACTGGGATCGGCTGCTCATCAATGCCTCACAAGTCACGAACCCCTCCATTGACCCGCTGCGCGAACCGATGGAAACGCGCGTGTTTCTCGGCAAAAAGCCCAATGTCATCCGCCGCAATGCGGACGGCTCGCTCAACACGGAGCTTCCGCCGCAGCTTGAACTCTCTGTTCCCATCCTGTTCGCCGCCATGAGCTATGGTGCCATCAGCTACAACGCCCATGCGGCACTCGCACGCGCAGCGGAAGAGCTCGGCACCTTCTACAATACCGGCGAGGGCGGCCTGCACCGTGACTTCTATAAATACGGCGCGAACACGATCGTACAGGTTGCCTCCGGCCGCTTCGGCATTGAGGAAAAAAGCCTGAACGCCGGCGCGGCAATCGAAATCAAAATGGGGCAGGGTGCCAAGCCAGGCATCGGCGGGCATCTCCCCGGCGCGAAGATCGTCGGTGATGTATCCAAGACCCGCATGATCCCCGAGGGCGCGGACGCCATTTCCCCTGCACCGCACCACGATATTTACTCTATCGAGGATCTGCGCCAGCTCGTCTATTCGCTCAAGGAAGCGACGCAGTATAAAAAGCCCGTCATTGTGAAAGTCGCGGCTGTGCACAACATCGCCGCCATTGCGAGCGGCATCGCCCGCAGCGGCGCGGATATTATTGCCATCGACGGCTACCGCGGCGGCACGGGCGCCGCCCCTACGCGCATCCGCGACAATGTGGGCATTCCGATCGAGCTCGCACTCGCTGCCGTGGATCAGCGTTTGCGCGATGAGGGCATCCGCGGCAATGTTTCGCTCATTGTAAGCGGGAGCATCCGCTCCTCGGCCGATGTCGTCAAGGCCATTGCACTCGGCGCGGATGCATGCTATATCGGCACGGCGGCGCTTCTTGCGCTCGGATGCCACCTGTGCCGCTCCTGTCAGACGGGGCGGTGCAACTGGGGCATCGCCACACAGCGCCCGGAGCTCGTGGCACGGCTCGACTCCGAGATCGGCGCGGAACGGCTCGTCAACCTTGTGACGGCGTGGAAGCGCGAAATCAAGGAAATGATGGGCGGCATGGGCATCAACTCCATCGAGGCGCTCCGCGGCAACCGCGTTATGCTCCGCGGCATCGGCCTGACCGAAAAAGAACTCGAAATCCTGGGCATCCGCCACGCAGGAGAGTAATTTCGCAGTGGAAAAGTTATAAGAGGTATGATATTATGGATCATATAGAAGCGGGTTCGCTTTCCTTTTCCGAGTTGAATGATACCATCCGCAGCGCGGGAGCCAAATGCCGCATCAATGCGTGTCTCGGACAGCGGTTCATCGGCGCGGGCATGTCACGCAAGAGCATAGAGATCGACGGCATACCCGGCAACGCGCTCGGCGCGTATTTGAACGGTGCGGACATCACCGTGCACGGCAACGCGCAGGACGCCGTCGGCGACACGATGAGCGCCGGACGGATCGTCATCCACGGCAATATCGGCGATGCCGCCGGGTACGCCATGCGCGGAGGAAAGATTTATGTGGAGGGCAACGCGGGCTACCGTACCGGCATTCACATGAAAGAATATAAAGAGCACAAACCCGTCATTGTCATCGGCGGGCGCGCCGGGAGCTTTCTCGGCGAGTATCAGGCCGGCGGGCTCATCATCGTCCTCGCTCTGCATACGGACGGCAAGCCGGTCACCGGATACTTCCCCTGCACCGGCATGCACGGTGGCAAGATGGTTTTCCGCGGCGATGTTTCGCGCGTGCCGCTCTCGAGCCGCGTGACGACGCGCCCCGCGACCGAAGAGGACATCGCGGAATTTTCGCCCTATGTGCGCGAGTTCTGTGAGCTTTTCGGCAAGGATGCGGACGCCATGCTCCGCGACAGCTACACCGTCGTTGTCCCCAACAGCAAGAATCCCTATAAACAGATGTATGTTTCCGATTGAAACGTGAGAAAGGCAGGAAGGGCATGAACTATTCGGCGTCCGAGATCCGGCAGTATGTCGAAGAGGAGGATGTAAAATTCCTCCGCATGACATTTTTCGATATGGCAGGCAGGCAGAAAAACATTGCAATCCTGCCGGCCTCTCTTGACCGTGCATTCTCCGAAGGCATCGCCTTTGACGCTTCCGCCGTGGGCTTCGGCGACGAGATGCACTCGGATCTCTTTCTGAAACCGGACACCTCCACGCTCTGCCTGCTGCCATGGCGGCCGGATCACGGACGCGTGGCGCGCATGTTCTGCCGCATCGTTCGCGGAGACGGCACACCGTACGAAGGCGATGCACGCGCCGTGCTGCAAAAGACTGTTGAGGACGCCGAGGCACACGGCATATCTTTCGCATTCGGCTCGGAAATGGAGTTTTATCTCTTCCGGCGCGATGCCGATGGCGAGCCGACGCGCATCCCCTACGATCACGCCGGGTACATGGACATTGCCCCCGAGGATAAGGGAGAGAACGTCCGCCGCGAGATCTGCCTGACGCTCGAGCAGATGGGTATTCTGCCCGAGTGCTCGCACCATGAGCAGGGACCCGGACAAAACGAGGTCGATTTCCGCTATGCCTCTCCCGTGAAAGCAGCGGATGACGCAGTAACATTCCGCGCTGTGGTGAACACCGTAGCCGTGCGCAACGGCCTTGCCGCGGACTTTTCCCCGAAACCGCTCCGCAGCGAACCGGGCAACGGCATGCATATGAACATTTCCGCTCTAAGCCGCACGGGCGAGAACGTCATGCCGCAGGTCATTGCGGGCATTCTCGCGCACATCGAGGAAATGACGGCGTTTCTGAACACCGTGCCTTCCTCGTACCAGCGCCTCGGGAACTGCAAGGCACCGCGGTATATCTCCTGGTCGGAGGAAAACCGTTCGCAGCTCATCCGCATCCCCGCCGCCCGCGGTGAATACCGCCGCGCCGAGCTCCGTTCGCCGGATCCGCTGTGCAACCCGTACATTGCCTATACGCTCCTCATCCGCGCCGGACTGGACGGCATTGAAAAGCACATGGAGCTGCCGGAGGCGGCTGACGTGAACTTCTTCACGGCACCCGAAGAGGTGCGAAAAAAGTATAAGACCCTGCCGCCCACGCTCGCCGATGCACGCACCGTCGCCCGCACGAGCAGATTTATAGCATCTTCGCTGCCTCAAAGCCTCGCGGCATTCTATACGAAATAAATCGGACGCGGAAAAACGATCGGAGAGGGGGACACTCTTGGAATTTTCGGCTCGCACCTACAGCGTGCTGTCCGTAGCCGCTGCGGAAAAATTTCATACCTCTCTGCGGGAAATGCTGCCGAACGAGCAATATTCCCCCATCCACGCAGTACGCGATGCCGCCGAAGCGCGGCGGTGCATTCTGGAGCGAAGCTACGACATCATCGTTATCAGCGCGCCTCTGCCCGATGAATTCGGTACGCGCCTGGCACAGCACGCCGCCGACCGGAGCGGGACGGGCGTCCTGCTGATGGTTCGCGCCGAGCACTATTCCGACATCAGCGCGCAGGCAACGCCGTACGGCGTGCTCACGCTGCAAAAGCCGACATCCCCGCAGATGATGCTCCAATGTATGGAACTCCTGTGCGCCACCCGCGAGCGCATCCGCCGCATGGAGCAGAAGACCGGCACCGTAGAAGAAAAAATGGCGGAGATCCGCCTTGTAAACCGCGCCAAATGGGTCCTCATCCACCAGGGCCTGACCGAAGAAGAAGCCCACCACCGCATAGAAAAAGCCTCCATGGACCGCTGCGTATCCAAAAAAACGATTGCAGAAGAGATTCTTGCAAATGAATAAAAAGAGGGAACTCTGCGTGAAAAACAGAGTTCCCACTTTTTATGCGATCCATTGGATCAGACTGTAGAGATTCAGTGCGATGATCAGGATACCCACGATGGCGAGGAGCGGGCGGACGGGGATCTTTTTGCAGATGTGGGCGGCAATGGGGGCGGCGCATACGCCGCCGATGATGAGCCCTATAATTGTCTGCCAGTAGGCGGTGAAGTCGCGGATGAGAATGGCGAAGGTGGTCGTCTCGGCGAGCGTTACGAGAAATTCCACTGTGTTCACCGTGCCTATGGTCTTCTTCACATCGTGCCCGACGGCAAGCATGGTGGACGTGACGACCGGGCCCCATCCGCCGCCGCCTGTGGCGTCGAGGAAGCCTCCGGCGAGGCCGAGCGGGTAGACGGCTTTGCCGATATGCCGCTCTTTCTGCTTTACGAACGCCTTTCGGAGAATGACGGCACCCATAATGATGAGATAGACATCAATGAAGGGCTCAAGCGTATCGCCGACGCTCGAGAGAAACCACGCGCCGACGGCGCCGCCGATGATGCCGGGGATCGCAAGGTGCCAGAAAAGCGATTTGTCGACATTTTTGAGGCGCATATGTGAGAGCCCTGAGACCAGCGTCGTGGGCACCTCTGCCACGTGGACGACCGCGCTGGCGAGGGCCGACGGCAGTCCCGCGACGGTTTTCAGAAATGTGCGGCAGCTTACGCCGTACGCCATGCCGAGCGTGCCGTCAATGATCTGCGCGGCAAAACCGATGACGATGAATACGAGAAAGCGGCCCCAATTCACAACGCGCCTCCGTTTTCGAGACGGTCGAGAACGGCGTCGGTCAGACGGTCAACGCATTCCTCCTCGCTGAGTGCTTCGGTGTCGAGGATGAGCTCGGCATCCGTCGGCTCTTCATACGGTGAGTCGATGCCGGTGAAGGAGCGGATCTTGCCCTCCATAGCTTTCTGATAGAGCTTTTTCGGGTCACGCGCTTTGCATGTCTCAAGACCGGCACGCACCCAGACTTCGAGGAAGCACCCGTCGGCGATGCGCCGCGCTTCGCCGCGTCCTTTGGCAAAGGGAGAAATGAATGTGCAGAGCGTCACGATGCCCGCGTCGCGGAAAAGCCCCGCAACCTCGGCGGCACGGCGGATGTTCTCCTCACGGTCGTCATCCGAGAAGCCCAAATCGCTGCAGAGTCCGCGGCGGATCTTATCGCCATCGAGCATATAGGCCGCAATGCCCTTTTCGCAAAGGCGGCGCTCCACTTCCTGCGCGATGGTCGTTTTTCCGGAGCCGGAAAGACCGGTCATCCACACTACCAGCCCGCGCCGTCCGGTGATCTCCTCGCGCTCGGCGCCGGTCATGGCCTCCGCCGACCAGCGGATGTTGCGCTTATCGTAGTCCTCGGAGAGCATTGCCTCGGTGACGATGCCGCCGCCGGCAATCTCATAGTCATCCACAATGACGAAGCGGCGTGTGCCGTCGCAGCCGGAATCGGCGGTGTCGAATGCGGTCGGACGGTCAAGACGTAGAACGATCTCGGCCACTTCGTTTTTGCATACCTCGGCACGGTCGATACCGGCCAGCTCCGAAGCGTCCACCACGCGGAGGATCTTCTCAAGCTTCATTTCCACCTTGGCGGTGCCGCACTTGAAGTGGTAGCGCTTGCCGCAGCGAAGCGGCTCCTTGCCGAGCCAGAACACATTGGCGCGAAGCCGCACGCCCACGAAAGGCGGCTGCTCGCTCTCCAGACATGCGATCTCGCCGCGACGGACGAAGATCTGCTCCGTCATCGTGAATCCGGCGGCATCGCCGGCGATGAACTTCTCCGGCGTGGGTGCGGAGAACACCTCGAGAGACGACACGGTCGTTTTCTTTCCCGAGGGATAAAAGACGATCTTATCACCGGCGCGAATGCTGCCGGCTTCGAGCGTACCGGCTACGATGCGCCGCTCATCGCCGCCTTCGGTAAACTTGTAGACACCCTGCACCGGCATGCGGAGCGGGCGGTTTTCGGGGCTCGGCACAGGGACAAAGGCGTCCATTTGCTCGAGCACGGTGCGGCCGGTGTACCACGGCATACGCTCGGAGCGGATGGCAATGTTGTCGCCTTCCATGCCGCTCACGGGGATGAACGCGGCGGGCGTAATGTTGATCTTCGCAAGAAAGTCGGTGAAATCCGAGACGACCGTGTTGTAAACATCTTCGGAATAGTCCGCGAGATCCATTTTGTTCACGAGCACCGCCACCTGACGGATGCCGAGCATGGAGAGAAAGTAGCCGTGGCGGCGGGTATTCTCTTCCACACCGCGCGCAGCGTCGATGACCATGAGGGCCGCCTCGGCGCGGGAGGCACCGGTGACCATATTTTTCAGAAACTCAATGTGGCCGGGCGCGTCGATGATGATGTAACGGCGCTTGTCGGACTTGAAAAAGCAGCGCGCCGTGTCGATCGTGATGCCCTGATCCTGCTCGTTGTGGAGTGCATCGAGGAGGAACGCATACTCGAACGGCTTCGAGTTGCGGCGGCAGTTTTCGCGGATGGACTCGAGCTTGCCCTTCGGTAGCGCACCGGCGTCCGCCAGCAGCCGCCCGATAACAGTGGACTTGCCGTGGTCCACATGACCGACGGTAACGATATTCAGCAGTTCTTCGTTTTCAAAGGCATTCATTACATGTACCCTCCCCGGCGAAGTGTTTCGAGCCCGCCGCCGTCCTCGGCATCCTGTGCGCGGCCGCTTCTTTCGGCAATGTTCGAGAGCGCACCCGTGCGCAGCTCTTCGATGATCTCGTGCACATTGCGACTCTCGGAGCAGATGGGGTTCGTGCACGGCGCGCAGCCGAGTGAGCGGTAGCGCTTGCCGTCGCCCTGATTGTAGTAAAGCGACACGGTGGGGATGTGTTCGCGTTCAATGTATTCCCAGACATTCAGCTCCGTCCAGTCGAGCAGCGGGTGAATGCGCACATGCGTGCCGGGGGCAAAGTCGGTCTTGAACTGATTCCAGAACTCGGGCGGCTGGTCGTCCAGATCCCAGTCGTTGTGCTTGTCACGCGGGGAGAAGTACCGCTCCTTGCTGCGCGAGCCCTCCTCATCGGCACGCGCACCGACGATGACGCCGGTGTAGGCGTCGGTATTCGTGTCGAGCTCATACTTGCCGGTCTTGAGATTTAGCCGGTAGCGCGGCCAGGTGCCATCGAGCGTGTGGGTGAGCGCCTCGGTCTTGAGACGGCGGCAGCACTCCACGCGCGAGCAGTTCCCGTCCGGGAAAGTTTCCTTGTTTTCGATCGCCTCGCGGTTCTCGCCGTAGACCATGTAAAGACCGTACTCCATCGCAAGCTTGTCGCGGTATTCGATCATTTCGGGAATTTTGTGGTGCGTGTCAATGTGCACGAGCGGGAACGGCACATGGCCGTAAAACGCTTTGCGCGCGAGCCAGAGGAGAACGGTCGAGTCCTTGCCGATGCTCCAGAGCATGCAGAGATTGCCGAAGGCGGCGTACGCCTCGCGCAGGATATGCACGCTTTTGCTTTCCAGTTTGTCCAAATGGTCTCTCATTCTTCCTCAACCTCCTGCATTTCGTAGCCGTAGTGCTCCAAGTAAAATCCGAGCCGTGCGTTGATCTTCCGCACGAGCCGCGGCGAAATTTCAAATTTGTTCTTCTGATATCCGCGCTGCGCATCGACATATGCCTGAAAGCGCGGTGCGGCCTCCTCAAAGCCCGAAAGCTCGAGCTTGCGGTAAATGTCGCGCAGCGTATCGACGGGTGCGGCACAGAAATCGGTGTATGCGATGTCCGCATAGCGGTTCTTCGGGAAGAACGGCTCCAGCTCGAAGAGCTCACGGTACATGCGCTCGAAAATGCCGATGATGGTGTCCTCCATCTTTTCATCGAGGTTTTCGGGCGTCTTGGTCAGACGCAACGTCGCGACCTCGGTCGCAAACATGTTGATGGTCGAGCGAATGGTCTTATAGGGATCGCGGTGGATGTTGATGAACCGCGCATCGGGATACATCCCCCACAGCTCGCGGATGCGGGCTGTGTTGTCGGGACTCTTTAAAATGAGTTGTTTGCCTTTTTTAATATAGGTGAGCTTGCGGATGGCAAAATCGTAGCTCTGCTCCCAGCGGCGCAGCTCTTCCTGCGAGAGGTCGCCGACGAAAGCACCTTTAATATAATGCTCGTAATTTTCCGGGAAGGCGATCATGTGGATGATGGAGTAGGGGGAGATGGTGAGTACGCCGAATGTTTCCTCCATCGGCAGGTCAAGCGAGTACTGCACATTGTCCTGCGGACGGCCGTTGGCGATGCCCTTTTCCACTGGCTTTTCAATGAGCTTCCCGAGCAGAATGGAGTATGGGAGAGCAACGGTATTCACAGGGTCAAACCAACCGAACTGCTCATCGCGCGAGAGCACATTCTGCAGATAGGTCGTGCCGCTGCGCCAGTGCCCGAGTATGAAAATGGGATCCTTCTCGATCTTCGTCTCGCGGATGCGCTTGTTGTAAATGAGCGATTCCGCCGCCGCCGCCGGTGAGAGCACAAGCGATGTCGCGGAAATGTACAGAGCCTGCGGGATGCACTCGCGGGCAATGTGGAAATGATTTTCTTCCAGAAGTTTCAGCCAGTTGTCCAGCCGGCAGCTCACGAGAAAATGTCCGGAATTGAAAGCTTTCACGATAATGCCTTTCTCTGAAGAATAGATAAAATAATTTATATAAAAATCCGGTTAGTAAAATAGCAGAGGAATGTGAACTCTAAGTGAAACATTCCTCTGCTTTCCGAGATTTTTATATTTTGTTAACTTTTCTGCGGCAGCGTGACGATGAATTTGCTGCCTTCGCCGGGGCGGCTTTCGGCGGTTATGGTGCCGCCGTGGAGCTCCGTGATGCGCTTGCAGAGCGTGAGACCCAGTCCGCAGCCCTCGGCACGGTGGACGGTGTTGCCCTGGAAGAATTGCTCGAACACACGAGCAAGCGTTTCGGCGTCCATGCCGCAACCGGTATCGGCGACTGTCACGCGGACGGCCTCCGGCTCGGACATGAGCTCCACATGGATGTGCCCGCCGCGCGGCGTGAACTTCACGGCGTTATCGAGAAGATTCATCCAGACCTGCCCGAGCAGCTCGCTGTCGCCGGTGAAGTCAAGGTCGGGAATGTCGGCGACGACCTCCAGCCCGGCTTCCCGCCAGCGCGGCTCGAGCTGCAGCACGACACGGCGAAGCTGCTCGCCGAGCGGGAAAGTCTCCGCCTTGCGCCGGATCTCGCGGTGGTCGATGCGCGAGAGACGGAGCATATCGTCCACAAGCCCCACGAGCCGGTTGGACTCTGTGGCAATGTATTTGCCGTACTCACGCTGCTCGTCCTCCGTGAGTCCTCCCTCGGCGAGAAGCTGCGCGTAGCCGTTGAGAATGGAGAGCGGTGTTTTCAGCTGATGCGATACGCTTGAAATGAAATCCTTGCGCAGGTACTCGTTTGCGCGAAGCTCCGCCGTCATGAGATTGAAGTTGCGCTCCAGCTCCCCGAACTCCTCCACGCGTCCGCGCTCGGGCACGGTGACATCGTAGTTGCCGCCGGCAATCTCCCGCGCCGCGCGCGAAAGCTCGCGGATGGGGTTCGTGGTGGAGCGGGATGTTACGGTAATGAGGATCGCGACGGCGGCCACGGCGATGGCGAGCAGGAGAATATCCTTGGCCGCATAGCCGAAGAGAAGATAGCGCATGGTGTCGCGCTGGAAAATGATGCCGTTGCGTACGAGCGCACCGAGCGTGAGAGAGAGGATCGAAGTGACGATTACGAGGATCAAAAGAAGGATCGTCAATCGGGAACGTATGCGTCTCATCGGATCACCGCCCGATACCCGAGACCGCGCACGGTCTGAATTTCAAAATCCGGCACATCAGCAAGTTTCTCACGCAGACGTCGTATATGAGTATCCACGGTGCGCGGATCGGACTCGCTGTCGTAGCCCCAGATGTCGTCCATGAGCATCTGCCGTGTGAAAATTTTCGTCGGTGCGGCGAGCAGCGTCTGCAGCAGAGCAAACTCGCGCGGCCGAAGTTCGTAGGAATACCCTTCACCGGTGACGAGCAGTGTGTCTGCATGGAGCGTGCACCCGCCGACGGTGATCTCCTTGGCGTGCTGAATGCCGCACCGGCGCAGCAGGGCTTCCACGCGCAGGAGCATCTCATCAAAATTTACGGGTTTTGTGAGATAGTCGTCCGCGCCGACATGAAAACCGGTGCGCATATCGTCAAACGAGTCCTTCACCGTCACCATCAGCACCGGCGTGGTGTCGCCGGTCTCGCGAAGCTCACGGATAAGCCCGTAGCCGTCCAGCCGCGGCATCATCACGTCCGTGATGATGAGATGCACGCGGTTGTGCTCCAGCGCCGCGAGCGCTGCCATGCCGTCGGCCGCTTCGATCACTTCGTAACCGGCACGGTGCAGGTGGATGCCCATGAGCTTCCGCAGACCCGCATTATCCTCTGCAACCAGTATGTTCGTCATAGAAAAAGCATCCTTTCGGGGTCGTTACATCTTATAAAATATAATACCCAAACGCTGCACTGTCAAGCAAAGAGCAAAATGCACAAAATATAAACACTAAATTCATAAATTATTTACAAAGAAGGGGTTGCGTTATCTGACACGTTGTGGTACTATTCTATCGAAAAGAGCAAAGCGATGAAATGTGTTCATTAAACGTGCAGGTTGGGGAACTTGTGTTGATGAACACAAAACGGAAGCCGACCGTTCATCCAATTGCTGTTTCATGTTTCTCTTTTTTCTTCTTCTCTTTCTCCTCTTTTTTCACTAAAAAGAAAGAATAAGCCGCCTACTAGGGCGGCTTATTCTTTTTCCCGGACTTTCCGGGAAATGCAGCAGCGCCCCTCCGATCCAAACGGATCGAAGGGGCGCTTGCTGTTATAGAAGTCTTGCAATGTTCCCGTCAAGGGCGGGAACGAGCCGTCTCTCCGCGAAGTTCGCGCCAATGGGCGCGGACGAGCAAAGCCTCGCAGAGGTTGCGCCCGCAGGCGCAAAGAAAGTGGGATCATTTTTCACCGCGGCGTGTACGTGGCGAAAAATACTTCTCGCGGAGCGGAGTGCCGAATTGCCAGCGCAGCGGGCACCCGAGGCGCGGAGCGGAGTGAGGTCCCTCGTTCGGATGCTTGCATCCGAACGAATTACTCCTCGAGCTGTCCCACAAGGGCAATGTGGAGTTCGTCGAGCTGTTTTTGTTCTACGGTGGAGGGGGCGCCCATCATGACGTCCTGGGCGTTCTTGTTCATCGGGAACGGGATGATCTCGCGGATGGAGCTCTCGCCGGCGAGGAGCATGACCATGCGGTCCACGCCCGGAGCGATGCCGGCATGCGGGGGCGCGCCGTAGCAGAACGCGTTGTACATGGCGGGGAACTTGGCTTTGACATCATCCTCGCCGAGACGCACCATCTCGAAGGCCTTGACCATGATGTCGGGGTCGTGGTTGCGGACGGCGCCGGAGGAGAGCTCCACGCCGTTGCACACGAGGTCGTACTGGTACGCGAAAATGGTGAGCGGATCTACCTCGCCGCGCTCGGCGGCAAGCAGGATCTCCAGACCGCCGTTCGGCATAGAGAACGGGTTGTGGCAGAATTCGAGCTCGCCGGATTCCTCGCCGATCTCGAACATCGGGAAGTCGACGATCCAGCAGAACTCATAGCGTTTCTCGTCCATGTGACCCGGAACGAGCGCACCGGCCATCTTGAGCATCACGCCGGCGGTCTTCTGCGCTTCGGTCTTCTTGCCGGCGGAGATGAGCACGAGCGTGTCGGGCGCGAGGGAAAGTGCCTCGGTGAGGGCGGATTCCTTGCTGGCGAATAACTTCGCAACGCCGCCGGCAAGCGCGCCGTTCTCGTCCATGCGCAGCCAGTAGGGCTTGCGGCCGGCCTGTACTTCGACATCCGCGCACAGCTTGTCGATCTGCTTGCGGGTGAGCTTGCAGCCGGAAACGGGCACGGCCTTGACGACTTGTCCCGCGAATGGCTCAAAGCCGGTGTCCTGCGCGAGAGCGGAAATATCCGTCACGGTCAGGTCGATGCGCAGGTCGGGCTTATCGGAGCCGTACTTGTCCATGGCTTCCATATATGGAATGCGGCGGAACGGCGGCTGTGAGGCAATGTCGTAGGTACCGAACTTCGCGAAGATCGGAGGCAGCACATCCTCGAGCACCGCGAACACATCCTCCTGGGATGCGAACGCCATCTCCATGTCGAGCTGATAGAACTCGCCGGGGGAACGGTCGCCGCGGGCGTCCTCATCGCGGAAGCAGGGAGCAATTTGGAAATATTTGTCAAATCCGCTCGTCATCAGCAGCTGCTTGAACTGCTGCGGCGCCTGCGGCAGAGCATAGAACTTGCCGGGGTGCTTGCGGGCGGGAACGAGATAGTCACGTGCGCCCTCGGGCGAGGAAGCGGTGAGGATCGGGGTGGTGATCTCGAGAAATCCGTGCTCGGTCATGGCGCGGCGCAGCGCGGCGACGACATTGCAGCGGAGGATGATGTTGTTTTTGACGGCGGGGTTGCGCAGGTCAAGATAGCGGTACTTCAGACGCGCGCTCTCGTCGGCCTCGCGGCTGCGGTTGATCTCAAACGGAAGCTCGTTGTAGCGGCAGCGGCCGAGAACCTCAATCTTCTCGGGGACGACTTCGATCTCGCCGGTGGGGAGCTTGCTGTTGGGGCTCTCACGCAGACGGACGGTGCCGGTGACGGAGATGGTGCTCTCCTTGTTGATGGCCTTCACGACCTTCATCATCTCGGCGGTCTCGACGACGACCTGTGTCGTGCCGTAGAAATCGCGAACGACGACGAATGCGAAGTTATTGCCTACCTCGCGGACATTCTCCATCCAGCCGGCCAGCGTGACGGTCTTGCCCGCGTCGGCGGCACGGAGTTCCCCACAGGTATGGGTACGGTACTGTGTCATTCTATTTCTTCCTTTCCGGGTAATATCCGAGTTTGTTGATAACTTTGCTATTATACACATCCCGGCGCATGTTTGCAAGATTTCCACGCGGATTTTTCGCGGGGACGGGTGCAAAAAATCGGGGCGGAATCGTTTTTCCGCCCCGAAATTCGGTTCATGGCAGCACCGCACAATGTCGTCTGCGGCGATGCCTTATATTTATTTGGTGCCCTCTTTGCCCTTGTGCTTGAAGAGGGAGCGGCGGAGAAGTACGACGTTGAACACGACGAACAGCACCGCGCAAATGCCGAACACCATCCACGCCTTGCCGACGGTCTGCGGCGCGACGCCGATCAGAAGGAACATGGGCGCGCCGAAGAGGATGGCCCACGGCATCTGGTAAACGAGGTTGTCGCTCGCCTGCGTCTCGAACTGCGGATCGAGCTCGCGCAGGAGGATGACGCCGGTGGAAGCCGTGCCGGTGAGCATGCCGTAGAGGGAGAGAAACGCCTCGTGCTCATACCACGGGAACACGCGCTTGCAGATGATGCGGAGATAGAAATAGGTGCTGACGGCGCCGAGGACGCTGATGAGCGTGAGCGGCAGCACGAAGCGCGGGTCGAGGAACGCGGAAAGATCGATGGCGGCAATCGATGCCACAACCATGAGGTCGAACATAAAGCCCGCGATGCGGTTCTGCATGAAGTTGTTGGTGTACTCGCGGTGCATGATGCCCTTTTTGCGCAGGAACTTCATCACGGCTTTGATGAGCATGGCAAAAACGCTGCTGAAGAGGAACTGGAAGCCCCAGATCATGCTCTGAATGGTTCCTGCCAGACCGGACGCGCCCTCGCCGCTCGGGTCGAGCAGGCTGTTCACGCCCTTCATGAAGAGGAACGCGAGCGCATAGGAGAGGAACACGAGCGCAAGCTGTACCGTGAACTTGTCCATGGATTCGGAAATGGGGATCTCGTTCTCGCCGGTGAATGTGGAAAGGGACACATCCTCCTTCACCTCATCGCCGAGACGACCCTGAAATATGCCCTTACGGCGCAGCCAGTTGAGGTAGATGACGCCGCCGATGCTCGCGGAAACGAAGCCCATCGCAGCCACGGCGAGGCCGAAGCTCGTGCCGTTTTCAAAGCCCCACTGGACTTCGTAGTTGTGGCCCCAGTTGTACGCCTGTCCGGGCCCCTGGCCGTAGCCCATCGGAAGGAGAAGACCGGAGGCGAAGAAGCTGTGGATGGCATAGTAGAGCGGAATGGTCACGAGAAGGCCGAGCACCGCCTGCAGCAGATAGCTGTTTACGACCGCAATGCCGGTGTCGAAGGCGCCGGTGCGGGAGCGGTTGTCGGTTTTCTTTTCGGTGTTGCGCAGCGAGAGCGCGGCGAAGCCGAGGCCGAGACCGTGATATGTGAGGATCTCGAGCGTGCCGCCGTCAAAGAGTGCGGTATCGAAGATCCAGCGTGAGAGCGCGTTGGCGATCAGCAGCAGAAAGCCGCCGAGCACGGAGCTGGGTACGAGAGATTTGCGGACGAAGGGGCAGACGCGGTAGAGAATGTTGGCTGCGATCATCGCCGCAAAAAGCAGTGAGAGCGTGAGAACAAAGCTCCATACATCGGCGTCCCAGAGATTCATGCCTGTGGTCATTCTTCGGGTTCCTCCTTGCTGTTTTCAATGTGGAGAATGAGAGTGTGCAGGATCTTTTCAAAGATCTCGAGCTCCTCCTCGGTGTAATCGACGCCGAGTGCTTCCACCGCCTTGTCGATAAAATCCGTGGAGTTGCCGAAATACTTATAAAACCGTTCGCCGACCGTGAGACGGCACTCACGCTTATCGTCCTCCGGCGTGGTCTTGCAGATATAGCCTTTGGTGACGAGGTTGTTCACCTTATAGGTGGCGTTCGGCTGCGAAATGCCGAGCGTTTCGGCCAGCTGCGTGATCGTCGGCTTGCCGAGCAGGTAGATGACATCTACGGCATACGCCTCCGTCGCGGAGAGCGAACCGGCTTTTTCACGGATGCGCCCGAACATGGAACGGTAGGTCATAAGGCGGGACTGTTTATACAATTCCTGAATTTCTTCCGAAAGCATACATTCACCATCAATCAATATATTTGCCTGGGAAATTTGCTTCTAAGTTTTTATATAGAATTTATTATAAATCTTTTAACACGCGTTGTCAAATAAAGAAAAACGCCGGGGCGATCGTAAAGACCGTCCCGGCGGGGATCACAGGATCATTCCTTGTCTTCGAGGTAGCTTCGCACCAGTTCCTGCAGCAGCTCATCGCGGTCGATGCGGCAGATGAGCGAGCGGGCGTTGTTGTAGTTGGTGATGTACGTGGGATCCTCGGAGAGAATGTAGCCTACCAGCTGATTGATGGGGTTGTATCCCTTGAGCATCAGCGAGTCGTACACGGAAGAGAGAATCTCTCGGATCTGTGCACGGTTGGAGATCGTAGTAAACGGTTTGGTGGCGTCACTCATGAAACGCAGCCCCTTTCCTTTTTGAATTTCTACGGTTATTTTACCACATTCATGCCCGGCTTGCAAGCATTATCGAATGACGGCGCCGCATTTCTCGCGCAGTGCCGCAAGAATGGTGTGGACGGCTTCCTCAGCGTGGTCATCGGTCAGCGTGGCATCGTCGGAACGGAGCGTCAGAGAGAAGGCAACGCTCTTCTTGCCCTCGGGAATGCCGACGCCGGTGTATACGTCGAAGAGACGCACGCCGCGCAGCACGTTCTTCTCCGAAGAGCGGATGCACTCGGTGAGCTCGCCCACCGTGACGGACGCATCACACACCACGGCGATATCGCGCGAAATGGCGGGGAAGCGCGGCAGCGGCGAGTAGACCGGCTCGGCACCCTCCAGCTCATGGAGCAGCGTGCCGTCAAGCTCGGCACAGTAGGTCGCGTTGTCGAGACCGTAGGACGCGCACACATCGGGATGGACCTGACCGATCGTGCCGATACGCTTCTCACCCGCCCACACGGCGGCGCAGCGGCCGGGGTGGAAAGCGGGATCTTTCGTTTCGGCGCTGAAGCGGACATCGGGCGTGCGGGCCGTGCGAAGCAGCGTCTCCACAGCGCCCTTGAGCGCGAAAAAGTCCATGTCGCCGCCGTATGCGCCGAGCATCACGGAGGTGCGCTCATCGGCAAGATCTTCGCCGGGGATCTTCTTATAGACGGTCGCGTTCTCATAGAGCTTCGCTTCCATGTTGCGGCGGCTGAGGTTCGTGGCAAGCACGCCGAGCATGGACGGAAGCGCTGTCGTGCGCATGACGCTCGTGTCTTCGCCGAGCGGGTTGAGGATCTTGAAGAAGTCGCGCAGCGGGCTGTCCGCGGGGACTTTGATTTTGTCGAGGCTCGAGGGGCTGACGAAAGAGTAGGTCATGACCTCGGTGTAGCCCATGGCGCGGCAGCTCTCGCCGAGACGGCGCAGGAAGAGGCGTTTCTCGCTGTAGCCGCCCTGGGTGGCTGCGCCGCGGATATCGGTGGGTGCGATCTTGTCGAAGCCCCAGAAGCGGGCGCACTCCTCGGCAATGTCGGCGAGCATTTTGCAGTCGCCGCGCCAGGAGGGGACGGTGAGCGTGCTGCTCTCGAGCGTGAAGCCGAGGTCTTCGAGCGTCTTCACCATGAAGTCACGCGGAATATCCGTGCCGAGCAGCGCATTGATGCGCTCGGGGTCGAGTTCAATGTGCGTGGTCTCGGGCATCGTGCCGATGACATCAACCATGCCGTCCATCACTTCGCCCGCGCCGAGCATTTCCACGAGCTCGCATGCGCGGTCGACGGCGGGAATGGTGCCGAGCGGGTCAAGACCCTTCTCGAAGCGGCCGGAGGCGTCGGTACGCATGCCGAGGGCGATGGCCGTTTTGCGGATGGAGTGGCCGAGGAAGTTCGCACTCTCGAATACGATGGTCGTCGTGTCGTCGACGATCTCGCTGTTCGCACCGCCCATAACGCCGGCGAGCGCCACGGGACCCTCGGGGTCGGCGATGACGAGCATGCCGGGCGTGAGCGCGTGGTCCTTGCCGTCGAGCGTCTGCAGGGACTCGCCCTCCACGGCGCGGCGGACGATGATCTTGCCCTCGTGCAGGCAGGAGTAGTCGAATGCGTGCATCGGCTGGCCGTACTCGAGCATAACATAGTTTGTGATGTCTACGATGTTGTTGATGGGACGCACGCCGGAAGCGCGCAGGCGGCGGCGCATCCACTTCGGCGAGGGCGCGATCTTGATGTTCTTCACCATGCGCGCGGTGTAGCGCGGGCACAGGTCGCCGTCGCGGATCTCCACGGAGAGGGACTTCGTCACATCGCCGTGACCGCCCTGCACCTTGGGCTCTGCGAGCGTGAGCGGGGTGTGGAACGTGGCGGAGCTTTCGCGGGCGAGGCCGCGCACGGAGAGGCAGTCGGGACGGTTATTGGTGATCTCGAATTCGACAACGGTATCGTTAAGACCGCAGACGGTGCGGATGTCGTCACCGACCTTGCACTCCTCCTGCAGGATGAAAATGCCGTCTTCGATGGCGTAGGGGAAGTCACGCTGCTCGAGGCCAAGCTCGTGGAGAGAGCAGAGCATGCCTTCGCTCAGCTCGCCGCGCAGCTTGCCGGTGCGGATCTCCACGCCGCCGGGCAGCGTGCTGCCGTCGAGCGCGACCGGCACCAGATCGTCGACCGAAACGTTCTGCGCGCCGGTGACGATCTGCAGTTCACGCTCGCCGCCGACATCGATCTTGCATACCCACATGTGGTCGGAGTTGGTGTGGCGCACCATGGCGTTCACGCGGCCGACGACCACGCGGGAGAGCTCGCTTCCGGTGACTTCCCAGCCCTCGACTTTGGAGCCGGACATGGTCATCGCGTCGCAGTAGTCCTTGTCGGACGCATCGATCTGCGTATATTCATGCAGCCATTCTCTGGAAAGTTTCATGTCGCACCTCCTTAAAACTGGGACAGAAACCGGGTGTCGTTTTCGTACAGCAGACGCATGTCGCTGATGGCGAAGCGGCGCATAACGAGACGCTCGAGACCTACGCCGAACGCGAAGCCGGAGTAGACGGTCGGGTCAATGCCGCTCATGGCGAGCACATCCGGGTGCACCATACCGGCGCCGAGCAGCTCGATCCAGCCCTCGCCCTTGCACACGCGGCAGCCGCGGCCGTGGCACTCGAAGCACTGTACATCCATCTCGCAGCTCGGCTCGGTGAACGGGAAGTGGTGCGGGCGGAAGCGCGTTACGGTGTCCGGTCCGTAGATCTTCTTGATGAGAGTGTTGAGCGTGCCCTTGAGGTCGCCCATCGTGATGCCCTTGTCGATGACCAGACCTTCGATCTGGTGGAACATCGGGGAGTGGGTCGCGTCGATCTCGTCTTTGCGGTACACGCGGCCGGGGGCAAGGATGCGGATGGGCGGCTTCGTCGTTTCCATCACGCGCACCTGCATTGGGGAGGTCTGGCAGCGCAGATGCACCTTTTCGTCCTCGGTGATGTAGAAGGTGTCCGTCCACTCGCGGACGGTGTGGTTTTCGGGGATGTTCAAACGGTCAAAGTCGTAGGTCGAAAGTTCGATCTCGGGGCCGTCCACGATGGAAAAGCCCATGCCGACGAAAATGTCCGTGACCTCGTCGAGCACAGTGTTGATGACATGCTTTTTGCCGAGCGTGATCTCCTTGCCGGGCATGGTGACATCGAGCGTTTCGGCGCGCAGCTTCGCTTCCTGAAGCTTAGCGGCGAGCGCGCTCTTGCGGCTCTCGATCTCGGACTCGAGCTCGCCGCGGATCTCGTTGGCAAGCTGTCCGATGACCGGACGATCTTCGGCGGAGAGCTTGCCCATCTGCTTGAGAATGGCAGTCAGCTCACCCTTTTTGCCGAGATACCGGACGCGCAGCGCTTCGAGCGAGTCCATGTCTACGGCTTCCTCGATGGCCTGACGGGATGCCTCTCGCAGGCTTTCCAGCATTTTTTTCATGGTATCCTCCTATGTGCAGTTTGTTTTTGCCAAAAAAATAAACCCTCCGTCTCCTCTGAAAAGGGACGAAAGGCATTCTTCCGCGGTACCACCCACATTCGAAACGGCAGGCCGTTTCGCGCTTTGACGCTGTAACGGGCGTACCCGCCGGGGATTGGCCGGCGCTCACGGGCGAACCAAACAGGCCCATACCGCAAGGTGCTCCCAGCCAACGACACCCCTCTCTGCAGCAGCGGTTTCCTGTTATTTTCCCGTTCATAGCAATATCCATATTCACTTACGGAATATTTACCTATAATATATAGCACATAGAAATTCAAATCGCAAGAATTAATTTGACGAAAAGGGAAGAAGAAACTATAATGCATACCGATAGACTGCTTAGGAGGTGAGCCGGAATGTCCTGTGTGCCGGAAAGTCGGATCGTTCGCTGCGGGCGGGAGTTCGTTTCACTGCCGCGGCGGGCGCGGGAGACGCATAAGGGCGACTACGGCGAGCTTCTGATCGTTGCGGGAAGCGTCGGATATACCGGCGCGCCGAATCTCTGCGCGAGAGCGGCTGTGCGCGCCGGTGCGGGGCTGGTGTTTCTCGGCGTGCCGCGCGATATCTGGAGCGTGTGCGCCGTAAAAAACGACGAGGCCATGCCGTTCCCGCTCACGTGCGATGATGAGGGGAGGCTCACACTCGATGCGCTGCCGCGGCTGCGGGAGCATTTTGCGCGGAGCGATGTACTGGCTCTCGGGCCGGGACTCGGCCGAAGCGAAGGGACCGCCGCACTGTGCGCCGCGCTCATCCGTGAATTTCCCGGGAAGATCGTGCTCGATGCGGATGCGCTCTGGGCGGTAAGCCGCTCACCGGACATTCTCCGCGAAACAAAGGGCGACATCGTCATCACGCCGCATGAGGGCGAATTCGCCCGCCTCGGCGGCAGCACGGCGTTGGGAAGAGAGCGCGGTGCATGGGAATTTACGCAGAAATACGGCTGCATCACGGTACTCAAAGGTCACCGCACGATCATCGCCCACCCGGCCGGACGGCTGTACACCATCGAAGCCGGCAACCCGGGCATGGCCAAGGGCGGCAGCGGCGATGTGCTCACCGGCATCACGGCGGCGCTGATGGGACAGCTGGACACGGAACGCGCGGTCGTAACGGCGTGCGCCGTTCACGCGGGCACGGGGGATGCCTGCGCTGCCGAGCACGGCGAATACGGTATGACGCCCTCGGACATTATCGCAAAGCTCCCGTACATTCTCCGGGAGATCACAGAAGACTGAGTCGGTACCGCCTGCGGCGCTTTGCGGAAATGCTGTCCGCAAATTGCTCTTGCCGAAAGATGCGGCGGTGCCGTAAGAAGGATAGTTATAGTTTTATGGATATACGCAAAACAAGGACCTGGGCGGAAGTGTCCCTCTCGGTGCTGCGCCATAATGCACTCGAAATACAAAATGCCCTTCCGGAAGGCTGCGGCCTGCTCGGCATCGTGAAGGCCGGCGGCTACGGCCACGGTGCGGTTGAAGTTTCGGCAGCTCTGCGCGAAGCGGGATGCCGCTATCTGGCCGTCGCCTGCCCGCAGGAGGCGCTCGCCCTCCGCGAGGCGGGTGAGACGCTGCCCATTCTGATCCTCGGCGCGGTCGATGCGGCGTTTGCATCCGACATGGTAAAGCACAACATCACGCTCTCCGTGGAATGCGAGGAAAAGGGACACGCCCTCTCGGAGCGGCTCAAGCCGGGCGAACGGCTGAAAGTCCACCTGAAGCTCGACACCGGCATGGGGCGGCTCGGCTTTCGCGTAAAGGACGAGGAAAATCTTCTTGCCGCCACGGAAGTCGCAAAGCTCCCGAATCTCGAAGTCGAAGGCGTTTTCACGCACTTCTCCGTCTCGGACACGCCGGGCGAGGAGGCGTACACCGAAGAGCAGCTCGCGCTCTTCCTCTCGTCCGTGGAAAAGCTTGAAGCCATTCTCGGCCGCAGGATCCCCATCCGCCACTGCGCCAACTCCGGCGCGGTGCTCTCGTGGCGCGGCAAGGGTGCAGCGCTTGACCTTGTTCGCCCGGGCATCCTCACCTACGGCGTCTACCCGGATGAGGAGCGCGGCGGGCTTGACCTCACGCCGGTCATGGAAGTCAAAAGCCGTGTGAGCGCGATCACGCACCACAAAAAAGGCGACTCCATCAGCTACGGCCGCCTTTGGACGGCAGAGCGGGACTGCACGCTTGCCGTGCTGCCCATCGGCTATGCGGACGGACTGCTGCGCGCTCTCTCCGGAAAGCTTGAAGTGCAGCTGCGCGGCCGCCGCGTAAAGCAGGTCGGACGCATCTGCATGGATATGTGCATGCTCGATGTGACCGATATGCCGGAGGTATCCGTCGGCGATGTCGCCACGGTATTCGGCCGCGGCACCGACGGCTGCCCGACCGTTTCCGAACTCGCCCGCCTCGCCGACACCATCCCCTACGAACTCCTCTGCGGCGTATCCCTCAGAGTGCCGAGAGTCTATATTGAATGATTGAAAAAAACTCGGAGAAGAGGAAAGCCTCTTCTCCGAATCGTTTTATATGCGGATATTCGCTTGCATTGGGGATCAGATCTTCATGCAGACATCCCAGACGCCCCAGATGACATTGCGGAGGTTGCCCCATTTGGCGGCGGTGCCGACCTGGTGGACATGCCTGCCTTCCGGAGCAACCGGCGCGGGACGGAAGCCCAGACCGTTGACGACGCAGTCGCACTCGACCTTGAAGGCGTCTCCGCCGGAGCGCGGCTTCACCATAACATAGCCGTCGCCGATCTCGCAGATGGAGTGCTCGAGGTAGATGGGCACCTTCTTGAACACGAGCATCTCGCGCAGGAACGAGGCGTTGGCGAGGCAGGTGCCCGGCGTGGCGATGAGGTCGTTGGCGTACTCCACGATCATCGGGTGCTTGTCCTGCAGCACCATCTCATACGCCGCTTCGCACGCGGACTGGCCGCCACCGAAGAACATGATCTTGTCGCCGTGGTCATGGCCGCTCGTGAGCAGCTCTTCAACTGTGATGGTCTTGTTGAAGCCGGGCACGGGGAGGTTCTTGGGCACTGCGCCGGTGCAGACGATGATCTCGTCGTACTGGCGGGCGATCGGGTTGATGGGATCAATCTCGGTGTTGAAATGGATCTCAATCTCCGCTTTCTTGAGCTCGCGCTCGTACCAGGCGAGCAACTGCTTGTCGGCTTCCTTGAAGGACATCGCGGACGCATAGTTGTACATGCCGCCGAGCTTGTCGCTCTTTTCATAAATGACGGGGGTATGGCCGCGCTTCTTGAGCACGAGCGCGCTCTCCATGCCGCCGACGCCGCCGCCGATGATGGCGACCTTCTTCGGGTTCTTCGTGGGGATGAGCTTATACTTGTTGTGCTGCATCGTGGGCGGGGTCAGCGCGCAGCGGGCGAGATGGAGCGAGTCATCCAGCGGCTGCATATTGGGCGTGCCCTTGGAGCAGTTAAAGTTGAAGCAGGCGTTGTGGCAGTTGATGCAGGGCTTGATCTCCTCTTCGCGGCCGTCGAGGATCTTGTCGATCCACTCGGGGTCGACGAGGTTCTGGCGTCCGACGCCCATGGCATCGATGCGGCCGGCGGCGATCTCCTGCGCGGCAAACTCCGGCTCCATCTTGCCGGCGCACACAACGGGCTTCGTGGTGAAGTTCTTGATGTGCTCGACATCGGCGATGTTGCAGTTGTGCGGCATATACACCGGCGGGTGCGCCCAGTACCAGGCATCGTAGGTGCCGTTGTCACAGTTGAACATGTCATAGCCGGCGTCTTCGAGATATTTGATCGCCTTTTCGGATTCCGCCATATCGCGGCCGAATTCGACGAACTCCTCGCCCGGGACGGCGCCTTGACCGAAGCCCTTCGTTTTGGAAACGACGGAATAGCGCAGCGACACGGGGAAGTCCTTGCCGCACTGCTTTTTGATCTCTTGCACGATCTCCACGGCGAAGCGGTAGCGGTTCTCGAACGATCCGCCGTACTCGTCGGTACGGTAGTTCATGTTGGCAATGGCGAACTGGTCGAGCAGGTAGCCTTCGTGCACGGCGTGAATCTCCACGCCGTCGACACCGGCGTCCATGAGCATCTTCGCGGTCTTGCCGAAGGCTTCGACCATCTCATGGATCTCGTCCTTCGTGAGCGCGCGGGACTTCACTTCGGGATACCAGCGGTTCGGCGTCTCGGAAGCGGACGCGCAGACATACTCGATATCCACAACGCCCTTGGCGGCGGTGGCGAGAGCCTTGTTCTGCAGCATCTCTACCATCACCTTGTTGATGGCCATGCTGCGGCCCATGCCGGCAGCAAGCTGGATGAAGAGCTTCGCTCCGGTCTTGTGGAACTCGGGCATCCATGCGGCGAGCTCGCGGAACATGCGCTTGTTCTGATAGAGCCAGTGACGGCCGGGAATGCCCATCGGGTCGCATACGCACTGCATGCCGGGCAGCACCAGACCGACATTGTTCTGGGCGCGGTTGAGGATGTGGTAGGCCGCCTCTTTGTCAAAGTGGCAGGGCTCCAGCCAGCCGAAGAGAGATGTGCCGCCCATGGAGACCTGCACAATGCGGTTTTTGATCTCGCAGTTGCCGATCTTCCAGGGAGTAAACAGGGGAGCGTACTTTTCGTTCATGATATGTCCTCCTTGATCATGTCCGGGGTTAATGTATGTCGGATGGATTATAACAAAAAACGGAATTTCCGCAACAGAAAGTTCGTCGTTTCGACAATTTCGCCAAAATGCTCTATGCATTTCGACCAAAAAAGCAGGGGCCGCCGGGGAAGGCAAGCCTCTGCTTTCTTAAGGCAGGGTGAATTATTCGACCGTGATGCCGTCGAGCTCTTCGGTCAGGGCACAGATCTCATCGATGATGCCGGAGATGTAGGCAATGGTACGCTCAAGGGCATCGGGCGTGGAGAGGTCGATGCCGGCAATGGCGGCGAGGCCGAGCGGGCCGCGCGTGCCGCCGGCTTCGAGCATTTTGCGCCAGCGGTCCACGGCACTCTGCCCCTCGGAGGCAATGTTCAGCGCCGCCTGTGTGGCAAGTGTGAGCCCGGCGCTGTAGGTGTAGGAGTAGAGACCCATGTAGTAATGCGGCTGACGCATCCAAGTGAGCTCGCTCCCTTCGGGAAGCTCCACGGCGTCGCCCCAGAACGTTTCGAGATTTCGGCGGAAAATGTCGGAGAGCACCTCGGCATTCACCGCACCGCCCTGTTCGACGATGTTCATCGCCTCACGCTGATACCATGCCTCGCGCAGATGCGTGACGAAGTTATGGTAATAGGTGTGCCCGATGAGGGAGGAGAGCACCCAGCGGCGGAAACGCTTGTCGGGATTCTTGCGGAGCAGATCCTGCGCGAGCAGCAGCTCGTTCATCGTGGAGGGCGCCTCAACAAGGTAGATGGACATATCGGAATTGAAGAGCGACTGATTGGCATAGCACAGCCGTGCCTGCCCCGCGTGGCCGAGCTCGTGCGCGATGGTGAACACATCCGCCATACGGTCGTTCCAGCTGAGGAGCACATAGGAATTGATGCCGTAGGGCGAGGAGCAGAAGCCGCCGGTTTCCTTGCCGACATTGCGTGCAAAATCGATCCAGCGTTTGTCGTAGGCTTCGTCCACCATGTCGGCGTAATCCTGCCCGAGCACGGAGAGCGCGCTGCGGACGTATTCACGCGACTCGTCGATCGTCACGCGCGGGTCAAACTCCGCGTCGAGCGGGAGCTTGAGGTCGGCAAAGGTCATGCGGTCGAGCCCGTGCTTCTTGCCGAGCAGCTTCGCATATTTGCGCATGGCGGGTGCGAGCTTCTCGGTGATGAGATCGATCTGGCGGTCGTATATCTCGCGCGTGACGCGGCTCTCAAAGAGATCCTCCTCGAAAGCGTCGGCAAAGCCGCGCTGCTTGGCGAGGATGCGCTGCTGCATGAGATAGGTGTTGTAGCATGCTGCGGTCGTGTTTTTATATGCGGCGAGTTTGTCATAAAAGGCACGGAACGCGGCACGGCGCACGGCGGTGTCGGACTCATACTCATACTCGTCCTCAAAGAGCGAGTAGCCGAGCGGGTACTCTTTTCCGCTTGTGGTAAATGTGCCGAAATCCATGTCGCCGAGCTTCGTCATGTGGTAAATGTCATACGGCGCCTGGAACACCGGCGAGAGCGCGGCGAGCGTCTTTTCGGTCTCGGGGCTCAGACGGTGCGGCTTGTGGCGGAGAATGTCCTCGAGAAAGCGCTTCCCGTCCGCACTCTTTTCCATGGCGGCGCGGATGAGCTCCTCGGGCGCATCGGAGATCTCGCTCCGAACGAACGAAAGACGGCTCATTATGTCGGCAAACGCCGCCGTGACCTTCGCATCGCGCGCCTGCGAGGCGGTGTCGGTGTAGTCTACCGAGACGGCGAGACTCGCATAGCTTCCGGTATGATCCATGAGGACATACAGCGTCTGGAACTTTTCAAGACACGCCGCGATGCGCTCGGCCGTATTCAGCGCGCCTTTATATTCCGTTTCGATCTCGTCGGCGAGAGCTTTCGCCTTTTCAAATGCGGCCTCGAAGTCCGCCTCCGATGCGTAAATGAGCGAGAGATCCCAAGTCTCCCGGATCGGTACATCTTTTCTTGCGCTGAGTTTCATATATTACCTCCTTACGGTCATAGGCTGACTTTATGCTATGCGCGGCGTTTTGTCAAGCGCTGCGATGGTGCGAAGCGAGATAGAGAAGAAATGCGTCCCGCAGCTTGCGGAAATCGTAGCCTGTCCGGTCGCGGATGCGGTCGAGGCGGTACTGCACGGTGTTGCGGTGGAGATAGAGCGCCTCGGCGCACCGGAGCAGATCGCCGTCCTGCGCGAAGTACATGCGGAGGAGCGACTGAAACTCGCGCTTTTCCTCGTCCGTGCAGCCGGAAAAAACGGTCGCCTCGAGGTCGTCCAGAATTTTTTTCGGTATGCTCTCGGCAATGTACTCGAGCGACACCTGATCATAGAAGAATACGCGCCCGCCCGTGCCGGAGGAGACCGCTGCGCGGACGGCGGCATGCGCTTCCCGGAAGCTCCGGCGAAGCGCGGAAAAATTCTCGGCGCAGCCGCCGATGCCTGCGGCCATCGCGCCGCCGCACCGTTCCTCCGCCTCCGCGCAGAGCGAGCGCATAAAAGCGGATAGCTCATCGCGCGGCGCGTTGCACAGGAGCACGAACTCACCGCGTACGATGGCACAGTGCCCGCCCGAACCGGGAAGCGGCGCGCGGCGCACATGCGTGAGGAGCTTCTGCCCGGCAAGGCCGGAGAGCGTGTCTGCGCTCTGCTCCGACACCGGCCGCAGCACGGCGGCGGTGCACCGGCTCTCCGGATGAAATCCGAGCAGCCGCGCACGCTCGAAAAGCTCCGCGTCCGCAGTGCCGTCCGAATAGAGCAGTGCCTCTGCAAACGCATCGCGCGCACTGTCCATCTGCGCGAGACGCCGCCGCTGCCGCAGACTTTCGAGCATGATCTCCATCAGCCGCTGGATGACCGCACCGAACTCGGAGATCTCCGCCGGGTCGCCCGTCACGCCGATGACACCCTCCACCTTGCCGTTCAGGAGGATCGGCAGATTGATGCCGCGCTGCACGCCGCTCGCGGCATCGTCCTCCCACACGGTGTATTCCGGAAGATGCTGCTCGATGAGCCGCCGCGCGCCCTCGTGCACCGTTCCCACACGCGAGCGGTTCGTGCTCGCGAGTATGACGCCGTCCTTTTCGATAATATTGATGTCGCGCCCCAAAATGCCTTTGATCTCGGTGACGATATTCATAGCATCGCTCTGCGAGAGATCCACAGCCGCGTCCCCCCTTTTTTTTGCGTTTGTAAAACTTACAAAAATAATATCATAGGTTTATAACAATTACAAGCATCGGGACAATACAATGGAAGCATAAAAAAGCGCGCGAAAGCGCGATAAAAATGATATTACGGGAGGAAGCACTCTATGAAAATCGTAATTCTCGACGGCTATACCGAAAACCCGGGCGACCTGAGCTGGGCTCCGCTGGAAGCTCTCGGCGAAGTGATCCATTATGACCGCACCTCGTACGAGGAATCTCCCCTCATTGCCGAGCGCATCGGCGACGCGGAGATCGTCATGGTCAACAAGACCCCCATCTCCAAAGCCACGCTCGACAAGTGCCCCAATGTGAAGCTCATCGCCGTTCTCGCGACCGGCTTCAACGTCGTGGACATCGCCTATGCCAAGGAAAAGGGCATCCCCGTGTGCAACGTGCCGAACTACGGCGGCTACTCCGTCAGCCAGTTTGCCATCGCCCTGATGCTCGAGTGCTGTCTGCACATCGGCCATCATGACAAGACCGTGCACGAAGGCAAGTGGGAGAGCAACCCCGACTGGTGCTACTGGGATTACCCCCTCATCGAGCTCGCCGGCATGACCTACGGCCTCCTCGGCTGCGGCCGCATCGGCTACCACACCGCTCAGGCTGCCATCGGCCTCGGCATGCATGTCATTTCCTACGACAAGTACCCCTCGCAGGCGGCGAAAGACCTCGGCGTGGAGTTCGTGGAGCTCGATGACCTCTTTGCCCGCTCCGATGTTCTCGGTCTGCAGATGCCGCTCATGGACTTCAACACCGGCATCATCAATAAGGACAACATCGCCAAAATGAAAGACGGCGTCATCATCATCAACAACAGCCGCGGCCAGATGGTCGTCGAGCAGGATCTCGCCGATGCGCTCAACTCCGGCAAGGTCGCCTGCGTCGGCCTCGATGTCGTGTCCACCGAGCCCATCCACGGCGACAACCCGCTGCTCAAGGCGAAGAACTGCATCATCACCCCGCATATGTCCTGGGGCTCCAGGGGCAGCCGTCAGCGCATCATGGACTGCACCGTCGACAATGTGAAGGCGTTCCTCGCGGGCGAGCCCATCAACGTTGTCAACAAGTAAGATATGAAAAATCTGCGTGAGGACGCGCAATACATCTACACTCGCGCCATCGAGGCGGTGCTGCCGGATGAAGCGGTGCACCGCGCTCTCGCGGGACACGATTTCCCCGGCCGCGTGATCCTCGTCGCCGTGGGCAAGGCGGCGTGGCGCATGGCGGCCGCGGCGAAGGACGCGCTCGGCGAGCGCATCGAGAGCGGTATCGTCATCACCAAATACGGCCATGTAAAGAGCCCTATCCCCGGCATCATATGCCGCGAGGCGGGACACCCCGTGCCGGACGAGAATTCCTTCTCCGCCACGCGCGAGGCACTCGCCCTCACAGACGGCCTCACGAGCGAGGACACGGTGCTCTTCCTCCTCTCCGGCGGCGGCAGCGCTCTCTTTGAAGATCCGCTCGTTTCCGCCGAGGAGCTGCAGGACATTACGCAGCAGTTCCTCGCGTGCGGCGCGGACATCGTGGAGATCAACACCATCCGCAAGCGCATCTCCGCCGTAAAGGGCGGACGGTTCGCGCTGCACTGCGCCCCGGCGCAGGTGTACGCCGTTATACTCAGCGACATCGTGGGCGACCCCGTGGACATGATCGCATCGGGCCCCGTGACGCCGGACTCCACCACCTGCGCGGATGCGCATGCTGTGGCGGAAAAGTATTCTCTCCGCCTGAGCGAAAAGGCGCGGGAGCTGATCTCCCGGGAAACCCCGAAGGAACTCGCCGGCGTAACGGTGAAGATCACCGGCAGCGTGCGGGAGCTGTGCGCGGCGGCGGCAAACGCCTGCCGTGAGCGGGGCTACAAGCCGGAGATCCTCACGGAATGCGAGACCGGCATCGCGCGCGAAGTCGGCGCAAAGCTCGCCGCACTTGCCAAGAAAAACGCCGATACCGACACGCCGAGAGCCTACATTCTCGGCGGCGAGACGGTCGTCCGCCTAACCGGCAAGGGCAAGGGCGGGCGCAATCAGGAGCTTGCGCTCTCCGCTGCGGAGGAGATCGGGGGATGGGATAATATTGCCGTCTTCTCCGTCGGCTCGGACGGCACAGACGGCCCGACCGACGCCGCCGGCGGTATCGCAGACGGCGGCACCGCCGCGCGCCTCGCCGCAGCGGGACGGAGCGTTCCCGAGGTCCTCGCGGACAACGACGCCTACCACGCTCTCCGGGCCACCGGCGACCTCATCGTCACCGGCCCCACCGGCACGAACGTAAACGACTTCGCCGCCGCCCTCGTCATCCCCAAAGCCTGACCGAAAAATCGATATCTCTCAAACGGCACTGCCATCCTCCGGCAGTGTCGTTTTTCACGGGAAAATGCGCCGCCAGATCCCCCAAAAACGGCAGCCTATGAGCGGTTTTCTTCTCAGGTAAATATGCGTCTAAGACTTGAAAGAACGACGGTTTTGGGGTATGATAGAGGTGCAGCGGCGAGGGTGTCTAAGGAAGTTCGTTTCCAAGAATTTTGGAAGAGTATTTCCATATCTCAACCCAAGAGAGCACATTCTGCCGAACGAGTGGATTATGTGCAGCAGGTGTATCAACATATTTCCAAGCTCAGCGAGACAGATACAAAGATTCTCAAGGCCATAGAAAAACGGTTCTCATGGACGGAAGTGGCGACAGAGGACGCCGACATCTACACCCTCACGGCTCTTACTGCTGAGACCGGCGATGAATTCGCAATGTTCGCTCGTGGAAACGTAAAAGTCGTTTTGCACGGAGCCAGCGCGAATGGCATGCCCTGGAAGCTGCCGGAGGATCTTGCTCGCCGGGTACTTGACGAGCAGCTGCTTTGGGAAGGACACTCCCTCCGACGACGGTGGATAAAGCAGAGAGGACGAAAGATCCTATCTGCTTTTTCGTATCGCGGGCGCCTTGCGCAATTTGCCAGAAAAGAGCAGAAAATTTATCTTGATAATTTGGTAATGAATTAGCGAACTGAAGTATTGACGAGCTAAAGAAAATGTGTTACCGTATGCACATCAAAGGCAATACCGCATCATTCGGCAAAATGCCGCTGCGGAGCCGCCCAAAGAAAAACGCCGCGGAGACGGCGGGAAAGAGGAAAATATCATGAAAAAATTTCTGATCGGTCTGCTGGCACTTCTCATGGTATGGAGCTGCGCCGCGTGCGGCAGCAGCGCGGACACCGGCAAGGATCGTCTCGCGCAGATCTGGGAGCAGGGGTATATTTCCTTCTGCACCGAGCCGTACTTCGCGCCGTTCGAGTACATCGACCCCAACAAGTCGGGCGATGAGCAGTATCAGGGCATGGACATTGAGATCGCAAAGTACATCGCCGAGAAGCTCGGCGTGGAGCTGCGCATCACCGCACTTGACTTTACCGCCGTCCTCTCGGGCGTATCGGAAGGCAAGTACGATATTTCGATATCTGCCATTGCGTATTCCCCGGCCCGCGCCGAGGCGATGCGCCTTTCGGATGTTTACCGCAGCACCGACACCGGCTACGGCTTTCTCGTCCGCACGGAGGATGTCGGGAAATACAACAGCATCGAATCTCTCGCGGACGCCGTGGTCATCACGCAGAGCGGTTCCGTGCAGGAAGCCCTTTACAACCAGTATGTGAACGACGCGTGCAAGGAGTTCAAGCTCGTGTCCAACATGACCGACGGCTACCTCGCCGTGGCCGAAGGAAAAGCGGATGTGTGCATCTGCTCGACGGCCTCCGCCGACCTCTACGCCGACGCGAACGGCGGTATGGCTACGACCGATTTCCGCTTTGACGTAGACCCGAGCATGAACGGCACCTGCGTCGCCATGCCGATGGAAGGCACGGAGTCGCTCGCGGAATTCATCAACGAATGCATCGCAGAGCTCAACGAAGCCGGCCGGATCGACGCGTGGTACACGCAGTACGAAGCCGCAGCCGCAGAGCTCGGCATCGATTAAACACTCAAAAACCACATTACCTTAAAACATCGGGGAGACGGATCGGAATGGAAAAGATCATGAAGCTGTGGGCAAAATACAGCTCGGTATATCTGGCGGGACTGTGGGGGACCCTTTGGATCTCTGCGGTCACGGTCTTCCTCGGAACGCTCCTCGGCATGGTCGTGGCGCTCATGCGCATGAGCCGCTGGAAGCCGCTCAAGATCGTGTCCGATGTCTATGTGGAGATCCTGCGCGGCACGCCGATCCTGCTGCAGCTCTATTTCTTCTGGATCGCGCTGCCGAAGATCGTACCGTTTGAGCTGAGTGACACGCAGTGCATCGTAGCGGCGCTCGTGGTGAACGCCTCCGCGTTCATCTCCGAGATCATCCGCGCCGGTATTGCCGCCGTGGATAAGGGACAGTGGGAGGCGGCGCGCAGCATCGGCCTTTCGGAAACGCATGTGCTCACGCATGTCATTCTCCCGCAGGCGGTCAAGAACATTCTCCCCGCCCTGTGCAACGAGTTCATTTCCACCGTAAAGGGCACATCGCTTGCGTCCGTATTCTTCGTCGGCGAGCTGATGACGAGCTTCCGCACGGTGCAGAGCGCCACATTCCTCGCCCTGCAGTCGCTCGTGATCGTCGGCGTCATTTATTTCCTTTTGAATTTTGTTCTTTCACGGCTCCTGCGCGTGCTGGAGAGGAGGCTGACTGTCAGTGACTGATGTGATCCTTCGCACCGAAAACCTCAAAAAGAGCTTCGGCGATCTGGAAGTTCTCAAGGGCATTACCACGGACATCCACCGCGGCGAGGTCGTGTCGATCATCGGCCCGTCCGGCGGCGGAAAGTCCACCTTTCTCCGCTGCCTGAACCGTCTGGAGATGCCGGACGGCGGCAGAGTCCTCTTCAAAGGGCAGGACATCACGGACAAAAAACTCAACATCAGCAAGTACCGCCAAAGCATCGGCATGGTCTTTCAGCACTTCAATGTGTTCCCGAACATGACCGTTCTCGACAATGTGACGCTCGCGCCGGTGCTCGAAAAAAAGATCCCCAAAGCGCAGGCACGCGAGGAAGCAATCGCACTTCTGCAGCGCGTCGGTCTGGCGGACAAGGTCAACGAATACCCCCGCAAGCTCTCCGGCGGACAGAAGCAGCGCCTTGCCATCGTGCGCGCCCTCGCCATGCAGCCGGAGGTGATGCTCTTCGACGAGCCGACTTCCGCTCTCGACCCCGAAATGGTCAAGGAAGTGCTCAATGTCATCCGTGAGCTGACGCGCAGCGGCATGACCATCGTGATCGTCACGCACGAGATGGCATTCGCGCGGGAAGTCTCGGATCGGGCGCTCTTCATCTGTGACGGCATCATCAAAGAAGACGGTACCCCCGAGCAGATATTCAATTGCCCGCACGACCCGAGCACCATCAAGTTCCTGAGCATGGTGCTTTGACGAAGGGAAAAGGAGATCGACACAATGGAAAAAACGATTCGGGAAATACAGACGTTCGTCGCCGAAAAATCCGCGGCCGCCAAAGAGCTTGCCGCGGAAATATGGAACTATGCGGAGCTCTCCTATGAGGAGACGCGCTCGGCCGGCGTACTCATCGAAGCGCTCAAAAAGGAAGGCTTTACCGTTGAGGAAGGCATCGCGGACATCCCCACGGCCTTCAAGGCGAGCTATGCGGTCGGCACCGGCAAGCCGGTCGTCGGCTTTCTCGCCGAATACGATGCACTGGCCGGCCTGAGCCAGAAGGCCGCCACCGCCGTGCAGGAGCCGATCGTCCCCGGCGGCCCCGGCCACGGCTGCGGACACAACCTGCTCGGAGCGGGATGCTTTGCCGCCGCCGCGGCACTCAAAGACTACCTTATCCGGGAAAACGGAAACGGCACGGTCGTTTTCTTCGGCTGCCCCGCCGAGGAAGGTGCCGGATCCAAGCAGTTCATTGCCCGCGCCGGATACTTTGACGATGTGGATCTCGCCTACACCTGGCACCCCGGAACGCTCAACGAAGTCGGCTCCAAAGGCAGCGTCGCCATCATGGGCGCGAATTTCATCTTCGACGGCATCGCCTCGCACGCGGGCGCGGCACCCCATCTCGGACGGAGCGCCTTGGATGCCGTGGAGCTTATGAATGTGGGCTGCAACTATCTGCGCGAGCACATGATCGATGCAGCGCGCATCCACTATGCCTATTCCGACCCCGGCGGGTGCATGCCGAATGTCGTACAGAGCCACGCCGTCATCAAATACGAGGTGCGCGCACCGAAAGTCGCGCAGGTGCAGGAGCTCTTTGCCCGCGTGGCGGATGTCGCGCGCGGTGCGGCACTTATGACCGGAACAAAAATGCGCTACGAGGTCACGATGGCGTTCTCCGATTATGTCCCGAACCGCACGCTGGCGGCCGTGGCGGACGAGAGCCTTCGCGCCCTCGGTGCCCCGGAGTGGGCGGAGGACGATTACCGGCTCGCAAGCGATGTTCTGCGCACCTACCCGCGCGCCACCATGGGGAGCATCCGCGAACGCCTTGCGGAATACTTCGATCCCGATGAGCTCGAACCGGTGCTCGAAAAGCCGCTCGACCGCGTCATCCATCCCTTTGACCCCAAAGAAACGACCTACGATTCCGGCTCGACCGATGTCGGCGATGTCGGCTACGCGACGCCGACTGTCATGCTCCATGTCGCCACCGCGTGTCTCGGAAATGTCGGCCACAGCTGGCAGAACACGGCGTTCTCCTGCTCGGACATCGGCATGAAAGGCATGCTCCGCGCCGCCGAAGTGCTGACGCTCGCCGCCGTGCGAACCATGGAACAGCCCGAGCTGATCCGAAAAGCAAGAGAGGAACTCCTCGCAAAAAACGGCGGCCGATACCGCTGCCCTCTCCCGGACTATGTGACCCCGCCCATCGGAAAATACTGAGCGCCGGCGATTCGCAGCATAAAATCAGAGCTACCCGATTTCACACGAAGTCGGATAGCTCTTTTCTTTGTCACTGCTGTCGGTCAAAGCATATCACTCAGCCACCGGACAGAGCGGCCTTGTACTGTCTAAAGCCGACAAGGCCATCGCAAAATACGGCAACCCCATGCCTTTTCGGAAACTGAAAACCGAAGCTTGACGGTATGCTCTGTTTTGATGTGTGCCTGCCCGGAAACCATTACTGTTCTTCTGTCTCTTCCCGGAACAACTCGTCCAGCGTTTTATCAAGCGCTTTGCATAAAGCAATACATAACTTGATGGTAGGATTATAATTTCCGAGTTCGATTGCATTGATCG
>CAVGGQ010000007.1:0-43370 GCA_963628785.1 Oscillospiraceae bacterium
AAATCACTATGGATTTTTTTCTTAGCTGTCCAACTTCATTATGCAATCAACCCTTTTCTATATTATACTGATATAGGATCAAAATAAGGAAGCGTCAAGCAAGCCGAATTCGGGCGCTTTTGCATACCGCACAAGGAGAAACCCCATGCTTGTTATGATAAAGGGCGCCGGAGACATAGCCTCCGGCATCGCACTGCGCCTATGGCGCACCGGTATCCATGTATATATGACGGATCTGCCGGAGCCATCCTCCATTCGCCGCTCCGTCTGCTTTTCCGAGGCGGTCCGTCTCGGCGAGACGAAAGTGGAGGAAGTTCGCGCCGTCCGCGCAGAAAGCACCGATGAGGTGCTCTGCCTTCTGGAAGAGAACATTCTTCCCGTGATCGCTGATCCGAAAGCAGAGAGCGCCGCTGTGCTGCATCCGGATGTGATCGTCGATGCTATCCTCGCCAAGGAGAATCTCGGCACGACGATCAACGATGCGCCCGGCGTTGTCGGCGTGGGGCCGGGGTTTACTGCCGGCGTGGACTGCCATGCCGTTGTCGAGTCCATGCGCTGCCACACACTCGGCCGCGTCATCTGGTCGGGCAGCGCCATTCCGAATACCGGCGTACCGGGCAATATCGGCGGCTACACCATTGAGCGTGTGATGCACTCTCCCTGCGGCGGAAAGTTCCACGCCCTGCGCGCCATCGGTGATACAGTCGAGGCGGGGGAGGTCGTGGCCACCATCGGCGGCGAACCGCTGTATGCCAAAATCACCGGCACGCTGCGCGGCATCCTCCCGGAAGGGTTTACAGTTCCCCGCGCCCATTTCAAAAGCGCGGACGTTGACCCGCGCTGCCGGCTCTTTCATTGCTTTACCGCATCCGACAAGGCACTGTCCGTCGGTGGCGGCGTACTGGAAGCGGTGCTTATGCTTACCTCCGCCGTAGGAACGGCGAGAAAACCGGATAAAAGAGGAGAAGATTATGGAGAATGAAATTCGCATGACCAAACTCGCAAGCTGTGCCGGATGCGGTGCCAAGGTCGGCGCCGGCACGCTGGCCAAGCTGCTGAAGGGACTTCCCACGGTTCGGGACGAACGGCTGCTCGTCGGTTACGACACGAGCGATGACGCATGCGTCTACAAAATTTCGGATGACCTCGTGCTTGTGCAGACGCTCGACTTTTTCCCGCCAATCGTTGACGATCCCTTCATGTTCGGTCAGATCGCTGCGGCCAATGCCATCAGCGATGTGTACGCCATGGGCGCGGTGCCGAAGCTTGCGCTGAACATTATGGCCGTGTCGCCGCAGATGCCGGATGAGGCTGTGCGCGAGGTGCTGCGCGGCGGCTATACGAAAGCGGCCGAGGCCGGCGTCATCATTTCCGGCGGCCACACCATTCGGGACCCCGAGCCGAAATACGGCCTTTCCGTGACCGGCTTCGCGCATCCCGACAAGATCCGTCTCAACTGCACGCCCCATGTCGGCGACGTGCTCATTCTCACCAAAGCCCTCGGCACGGGGATCATTTCCACGGCGAACAAAGCGGATATGGTCTCCAAGGAAACCTACGCCAAAGCTGTGGCGCAAATGGCTGAGCTCAACCGAACCGGAAGCGAGATCGCCGGAAAATACGAGGTCCACAGCATTACCGACGTGACCGGCTTCGGTCTGATGGGTCACACGAGCGAGATGGCCAACGGCGGGGATGTGACGGCGGTGATCGAAAGCGCCAAAGTCCCGCTTCTTCCGGAAGTTCTGTCACTGGCCGAGATCGGCATTCTTCCGGAGGGCATGTACCGAAACCGCAATTTTGCGGAGCCCTTCAGCGAGAGCGCGCCGAACGTATCACGTGCCATGATGGATGTGCTCTTTGACCCGCAGACCTCCGGCGGCCTCCTGCTCGCCGCAGCCGAAAAGGACGCTCCCGCGCTACTCGCAGAGCTGACCGACAAAGTTCCTCACGCCGCCGTCATCGGCTATGTGACCGAAAAACAAGGCTGCGCCGTGAAAGTTATCTGAGATACAGCAAGTAAAAGCAGCCCCTTTTCCGATGCCGGAAAAGGGGCTTGCTGCTGTCCGTGAAAGCCTCGCAGTGCATCCGAACGAAGCAAAGCGGGTCTTGTTTGACTCAAATTTTTCCTGCCGCTTTCAGCCAGAGGGCTTCGTCGCGGAGAGTTTCGGAATACGGGCGGGGATTGTAGCCGAGCTCGAGCTGTGCTTTGGAATAATCGAAGGTGTTGTTCCGTTCAAGGTTGTAGACGGCGAAGCTCGTCATCATGGGCGGCCTTCCGCCGTGGGCTGCTTTGCGCTCCTGCACCTCGGCGATCTTCTTGGCAATGCCGAGCGGGAGGTAGGCTTTGCACTTGCCGCAGTGCAGCTCGCGGTCCAGCATGCTGCTCAGCTCGCGGAGCGTGACTTCCTCGTTGCCGAGAATGTAGCGCTCACCGCTTCCGCCCCTATCGGCGGCGGCAATGCATCCGTCGGCCAGGTCGCGGACATCGGCCAGATTGAAGCTGCCCTGGATGCCCACGGGCATTTCGCCGTTGATGATGCGGACGATGGTGTTCGTGGTCTCGTTGCTCATGGCGGTGTCGCCGGGGCCGAGGATGCCGGAGGGGATAACGACGGAGGCGTCGATGCCTTCATTGCGGACGGCATCCAGAACGGCCTGCGTGGCGATGGCCTTGCTCTGGCTGTAGCACCCGCGCACCTTATCGGGATCGAAGTCTGTAACTTCGCAGATCTTCTGTCCCTTGGGAAGCTCCGGAATGGCACCGGTGGAGCTGATATACACGAGCTTCTTGCAGGCACTGTGATGCACGAACTGGTCGAGGATGTTCTTCGTTCCGCCGACATTCACATTCATCACGGACTGCTGGTAGCCCTCCTTCATGGAAACGACGCCTGCCACGTGAATGACCGTCACCGCAGTATCGTCCGGCGTATCGAAAAACGGCGTCAGAGAATCCTTGTCGCACAGATTGCCGGTTACGACTTCGATGCCTTCGGGAATGAGCTTAATGGCCGGATCGCCTTCGAGAAGCAGTGTGCGGACGCGCTCACCGCGCTCGAGCAGCTTGCGGCAGATCGTTCCGCCGAGAAATCCCGCGCCGCCGGTCACCAGATACATTTTGTTTTCCTTGTTGCTTTCCATGATAATATCCTCCGTATTCTAATTTTTATATTTCGTATCGGCGTTCATCGCCTTTTGTTGAACACAGTATACCGACCGCATATTTGCATTCTGTTTGTTCTGTGTTGCCGAAATATGAAAAGAATGTTTGAATAATATTAAAACCGGCCCTTTCCAAAACGGAAAGAGCCGGTTTTTCGGAGAATATTGAGGCAATACCGCACAATGTCGTCTGCGGCGCTGCTTTTGAAAAATCAGCCGAGCAGGACCCTGTCCGCAATTTTTGCGGCGCCGTCGGTGAGAATGATGCTTTTCTGTGCTTCGCGCATATGGGCGGCTTTTTCGGGGGAACAGACGAGGTCAATGGCTTTCGCGGCGGCGTCGACACCGCTTTCGGCGCAGACGGAGAGACCGTAGGAGGCAAAGAAAGCGGCGTTGTTGTCCTCATCGGCCGTGGAAACGAGAAGATGCACAAGCGGGAGACCGACGGCCGCAGCCTCGGTGCTTACAAGCCCGCCGGGTTTGGTAAGTATCACATCCGCGGCGTGCATATAAAGGCTCACATCCTCGGCAAACGGCACAACGTGCACCTGCGGCGTATCCGCAAACTGCGCGTCGAGCACTTCCTTACGCTCGCCGTATCGGCCGGTGAGGGCAAAAATTGTACATTTTCCGCCGCATTGGCAGAGAATTTCCGAGCAGAGGAGTCCGGCACGTCCCGGGGCAATGCCGCTGCACATCACGAGAAACACATCGCCGTCGGCCGACACACCGAGTGCTTTCCGTGTTTCGCTCTTTTCCACGGTCGTGCAAAAGCGCGCATCAATCGGGATGCCGGAGGTATAGAGTCTCGCATTCGGAAGCCCTTTCTCAACGAGAGGGAGACGAAGATCCTCGTGCGGAATGAAACAGCCGTCAAGCTCGGTCTCCGGCAGGAGCGGGAGACACGTATAGTCCGTGAGCACACCCCAGCACGGCACGGAAAACCCGTCCTCCTTCCGTAAAGCCGTCATGGCCTCCATCGGGAAGAGATGCGTGCACACCACGGCGGTGAAGCCGTTGAGCTCAATGAAGCTGCGAAGCGACTCGGCATAACGGGAGGTCGCGCGGTAGAGGATCGAGGGAAACCTGGTCGAGTCGTAAATGTCCCCGGCACGGTAGAGCCGGTTGAAGAGCTCCGGCGATTTTTCCGTCATCGCCGTGTACGACTCGGATGCAGCCTGCTCGGCTCGACGGCCCGCATAGAGAAGCGGATCGAAAAGCTCGCTCCGAATGCCTCTTCGCGAGAGCTCTGCGGCGATCGCCTCGGCGGCGCGGGTGTGACCCTCGCCGGTCTCGCAGCTCAGAAGAAGAATATTCGGCTCTCTGCCGTTTTTCGCGAGAACGACATCGTCGTTTACTGCCGGAACTTCGGGAGAAACACTCACACCGCGCAGGGAGGAGGCAAGGTCTGCATAGATCCGCTCGGCGGCGGGGACGGAGGATACCTCCAGCATGGCACCGCGCATGGCGGCGAGCCGCTTTTCGTCGTGCGCCAAAGCGAGCGCTGCGTCGGCAATGGCCTCGGGAGTGTCCTCTGTGACGGCCATGCCGGCACGCAGGAAGAAATCGAGATTGCGCTCCTCGCATCCCGCAACGGCATCAATGAGCAACATCGGGAGCGCAGCTGCAACGGCCTCGCTCGTGCTCAGCCCACCGGGCTTCGTGAGAAACACGTCCGTGCCGTGCATCCAAAGGGGCATGTTGTCAATGGTCCCGAACACGCGGATGTTCGGCACATCCGCCGTCTCCGCGCGGAGCTTTTCGCAAAGCGCCTCGTTTTTGCCGCAGCCCACGGTGAGCACGTCGTTCTCGCCGAGTTTATCGCGCAGAATGCGCGTGATGTCCTCCATCGGTCCGCAGCCCATGCTGCCGCACATCATGAGAAGATGCGTCTGCTCGGGACGGAGGCCGAGTGTTTCCTTGGCCTTTGCTTTGTCAATGCGGGAATAAAACTCGCTCCGCACGGGCATGCCGCTCGCGGAGAGTTTCTCCTCCGGCACACCGTCGCGGATGAACTCCTCCGCAAGGAGCGCCGACGGCAGAAAATACCGGTCGAGCCGCGAATCGGCCGTGGACGGTGTGCATGTGTAATCGGTCGTCACAAGGCTCGTGAGGATCTTCAGATCCGGCCGGCGGCGCCGTAGCTCCGTTACGGCCAGCGCGGGGAACACGTGCGTGCAGATGATGTTCTCGTAGCCGCCTTCTTCGATGAAGTCGCCGATGCGCTCCGCACCGGCCGTGATGTACTTATAGAGCAGCGTTCCCTCGCGGAAGAGATCGGCTTTATTCTCTACCTTGTCATAACCGACGGAGAACACCTTCGGCGCATAGAGATAAATGCGCGTGTGCCAGTTCGAGATAAACTCCGAGGCGCGGCGCGAGATGAAGAGGAGCGAATCGGTGATGTCGCACACCTCGCCGTGGCGGCGATAGCTCTCCTGAATGGCGCGGGCGCAGGAATTGTGACCGGCACCGGTGTTGCAGCTGAGGATCAATGTGCGCATGAGGCACTCTCCTTTCTCTTCGCCCGCTGCTGCTGCATGGCAAGCAGCTTCTGAAGCCGCGGACGGTTATAGCGCTGAATGAGCAGGAACGGGATGTTTCCGAGCAGAATGTAAATGACGGCAAATGCGATGCCGCCCGCGCCCGACCAGATCCAAAGCATCGCAAGACCGGCGATGCTTAAAAGTGCGTGCGTGAACTCCGCCACGCACGTCTCCTGGATCATGCGCGGCAGGTTGGCGGCCGTCTGCCGCGTGAGCTTTTTTGCCGGCATGATCTTCGTAAAGAGACGGCTCATATCCGGCACCTTCGCCTGCCAGCGCCGGATCTTCAGCGCGTCCCAGACTTTCTGCTCCCACGCATGGGTACGCCACGGAAATTTATCGCCGCGGAACCACCGCTTCGGGAGCACGCGTCCGAAAACGAACGACACCACCCCGAGCGCGGCGGCATAGCAGGCGCACAAAAGAAATCCTTTCACTTCGAAAACCATCCTCAAAGCCTATATTTTTCCTTTATATTTATATTATAATGAAAGAAATCTTAATTCGCCATGGACAAAATGCAAAGTTTGTCTGCGCTGCGGGGATATCGGAAAGGGAATGTTTCGGCAGTTGAATAATCGTGAAAACTGCGGTATAATATGCTCGAATAAAAATCCGAACCGTTCGGAGGGACATATATGCAAAACAAAAAGAAAATCGCCGTATGGCTTGTCGTTCTCATTCTGGTCGCCGCTGCAGTGCTCATCGTGTGCGCGGTCATCAACAAAAACCGCGAAGCGGTGTGGCAGGGCGGCTACAGCATCCACATCAGCGAGGTCATGACAGACAACACGACCTGTCCCAATGAGAGCGGCGTGTTCTGCGATTGGGTCGAGATCGAAAACACCTCCTCGACGGATTTCTCTCTCACGGGGTATTATCTCTCCGACGAGGCGGGCAACGGCAAGTATGCCTTCCCCGCGGGAACGGTCGTCCCGGCCAAGGGCTATCTCGTCGTGTGGTGCTCGGCCGATGAGGAGGGCGACTACGCGCCGTTTGCCCTGCGCAAGAGCGGCGGGGAGAGCGTGTGCCTCATGAACATGAACCGAACGGTCATCGACAGTGCGGAGACGGTCGCGTGCACATCGGGACAGTCCCTCGTACGTGCCGATGACGGCAGCCTTACGCCCTGCGATACGCCCTCGCCCGGTTACCCGAACAGCGAGGCCGGAGCACGCGCCTGGCAGGATGCTCTCGCACAGCGGAGCGGCGGCTCGCTCGTTCTCAGCGAGATCATGACATCCAACACGCTCTATGCCGCACCCGACGGAAACTATTATGACTGGATCGAAGTCTGCAACCCCTCCGACACGCCGGTGTCGCTCGCGGGGTATAAGCTCTCCGACCGCGCCGACAAGATCAAATACAGCTTCCCCGAGGAAATGCTCGGAGCGGGAGAATATAAAGTAATATGGTGCTCGAGCGAGGCCTCGGGCGAGGAGTATGCGCCGTTCGCACTCGCGTCCGCCGGAGGCGAGACCGTCGTACTCACCGCACCCACCGGCGCCGAAAGCGAACACGTGGAGCTGCCCGCGCTCGAGAAAAACTCCACCTATTCCAAGGAAAACGGCGAATGGGTCGTATCCCAGCGCCCGACGCCGGGCTACTCGAACGACGATGCAGGCTACGAAGCGTGGCTGCGCTCCGCGGGCTTCAACGATGCCGAGGTGTATATCACCGAGGTGATGCCCCACAACTGCGGCACACTCGCCGATGCGGACGGCGACCTCTCCGACTGGATCGAGATCGCCAACCTCGGAACCGAAACGGTGGATCTGACGGGCTGGTATCTCTCCGATAACCCCGACGAGCCGGACGCATGGCAGATCCCCGCGCTCACACTCGAGCCGGGCGAATATACCGTCATTTTCGCCTCCGGCAAAAACCGCACGGACGGCGAGCTGCACACGAACTTTTCCCTCACGGACGGTGATTCGGTCATCCTTTCCACAGTGAGCGGCGCCGAGGTGCGCAGCGTGAAGATCGAAAATGTCGCCGACGGTGCCTCGCTTGTCCGCAGCGCGGACGATACCTTCTCGGAGACCGACTTCCCGACGCCGGGGCAGGAGAATACCGCCGAGGGCTATGCGGCCTTCTGCGAAACGGACACGCGCACGTCGCCCCTGCTGCTCTGGGAGATCTGCGTATACGACGAAAGCGGCTCGGACTGGGTGAAGCTCAAAAATGTCTCCGACACGGCCGTCGATCTCTCCGGCTACACGATCACCGATAAATTCAAAGAGCCCACGCGCGATGCGCTGCCCGCCGTGACGCTCGCACCGGGCGAGAGCTATGTATTCGAGTGCGTCAACACGAGCTTCAGCGCGCAGCGCGACGAAGCGTATCTCTTCGCGGCCGACGGAGAGCTGCGCGATTGGGCCTTCCTGCACGACATCCCGACCGGCGGCAGCCTGGGACGGCTCGACGGCGAGAACGGCTTCTTCTATTTTGAGACATCCACCAAGGGCGCGGAGAACGGCGCGGGCTTCCGCTCCGTGGCTGCGGCACCTGAGACTGATACCGCCGCCGGCGTGTACGACGAGGCCGACAGTCTCACGATCACGCTGACCGGCGAGAATGTGCACTATACGCTCGACGGCAGCGACCCGACCGGGAGCGACGCAGAATACACCGAGCCGATCACCGTCACCGAGACGACCGTGGTGCGCGCCGCGAGCTTCCCCGCGGGACAACTCCCGAGCGAGAGCGTCACATGGTCGTATTTCCTGCGCGAGAACAGCACCCTCCCGATCGTCAGTCTCGTCACCGCCCCCGACAACCTCACCGGTTCGCGCGGCATCTATTCCAATCACGAGCAGGCGTGGAGCGAAAAATGGGAGCGCGAGGCGAACATCGCCATGTACGAGGACGACGGCAGCTTCTCCATCGACTGCGGCATCCGCATTCACGGCCGCACGAGCCGCCGCGTCAGCGAAAAGAAATCCTTCACGCTCAAGTTCCGCGGCCGCTACGACGGCACGCTCAACTATGATGTCTTCGGCGACGGAGAGATCACGGAGTTCTCCTCGCTCCTCCTCCGCGCGAGCATGGAGGATACCTACACCTCCTATATGCGCGATGAGTTCTTCGCGCGCATCGCCATGGACAACACAGATGTCCCCGCGCAGAATTACCGCTATGTTTCCCTCTACATCAACGGCGAATACTGGGGCATCTACGCCATCCGTGAGCACCACAGCGAGGAGTATTTCGCCTCGCACACCGGTGTCGAGGCCGACACTGTCGATATGCAGACGGGCGAATTCGAGGGGCAGACCGCGTGGAGCGACCTTTTGAACTACGCGCGCTACCACGACCTCACTACCGACGAATCGTGGGCGTACATTCAGGAGCACCTCGATGTCGGGAAAATGATCGACTGGCTCATTCTCGAGTGCTGGTCGGGCGACATCGATGTCTATGAAAATGTCCGCTTCTACGCAAGCCCGGACTACGAAAACGGCAAGTACATCTACGGCCTCGCGGACATGGATCTCACGATGATGAGCTACGACACCATGTCGGTCGGCTTCAACAACTTCCAGCTGCACGGCATCATCCCGGTCGCTCTGGCGGGCAACGCGGAATTCCGCGGCATGTTCCTAACGCGTCTCGGCGAAATGCTCGCCGGCCCTCTCTCGGACGAGAACGCACAGGCGACGGTAGACGAGCTTCGCGCGATCGTTGAGCCGGAGACGCAGCGCGACCTGGCTCGCTGGGGCTACAGCAGCACGCTTTTCGAAACGCAAATGGCAAACATCCGCAATTTCATCTCCGGCCGTGCCGAGCAGGTGAAAAACGGCGCCAAGGCCTACTTCGGCCTGAGCGACGAGGAAATGACAAAGTATTTCGGATAAAGGCAACACCGCATAATTCGGCAAGAGCGATTTGCGAGAGATTTTTTGAAGGCTTGATGACGCAGAGTCGGCGAAAAAGATCCGCAAAGCGCCGCAGACGACATTGTGCGGTGCGGCCTAAAGGAGAGAAAACCATGAAAATCGTTCGTTGTTCTTTTGACGGAAAAACGGCATTCGGCGCTTGGGATGCCGGCCGCATCGCGCCGCTCACTTCGTTCGGCATCGCACCGGTCAGGACGCTCTCGGAGCTTGCCGCGCTCGATGCGGAGGCGAGCATCGCCAAGACCGTTGCCGCCGCGCCCGCCTCGGCGTGGGAGACGGCCATACCCGAGGAGCGGGTCAAGATCCTCGCTCCCTGCGAGCGCCCGCCGCACGATGTGATCTGCGTCGGCGTGAACTACCGCGCTCACCGCGAGGAATTCGGCGGCCCGTTCCGCGACTACAAGAGCAAGACCGTGTTCTTCGGCAAACGCTGCGACCGCATGACCGGCCCGGGGGAGAGCATCGAATTCGATCCCGCCCTCGACGATACGCTCGACTACGAGGTGGAGCTGGCCGTCGTCATCGGCAAAGGCGGCAAGAAGATCGCCGTGGAGGATGCCGCAGAGCACATCTTCGGCTACTCCGTTTTCAATGATGTTTCGCTGCGCACCACGCAGACAGAGCGCGCCCAGTGGCTCCTCGGCAAGGGGGCGGATACATTCTGCGTCATGGGCCCGTGCGTCCTCCTGCGCGAAGGCACTGCCTTCCCGCCGGTATTTCCGCTTCGCAGCTTCGTGAACGGCGAGCCGCGGCAGAGCTCCGACACCTCGCTCCTCATTGCGGGCGTTGCCGAGCTCATCGCGGATGTGTCGAGCTTCACGACGCTCGAACCCGGCGACATCATCGCCACCGGCACCCCCGGCGGCGTAGGCAAGGGCTTTGACCCGAAGAAATACATGAAGGACGGCGACACCGTAAAATGCGAGATCCCCGGGATCGGCATCCTGGAAAACCCCATCAAAGCCATATAAAACGAGCAAAAGGCAGGCGGCGCAAAACCGTCTGACTTTTCTTATGAGGGGAAATCGCCCCGATTGCTCAGAGAGCGTTGACCGCCTCTTCCAGCTGCTGCAGGGCCTGCAGCAGAACGCTGCGGGGGCAGGCGGCGTTGAGGCGCATATATCCGTTCAGGCTCCGCCCGAAGGAGCAGCCGCCGTTGAGCCCGAGCTTTGCCTTGCGGATCATGAAATCGTGCGGCTCCGCATTCGTGAGCCCGAGAGCGCGGCAGTCGAGCCACATCAGATAGGTGGCGTCGGGTGCGTATGTTTTGATTTTCGGAATGTGCTTTTCGCAGTAATTTACCACGAAGTCAAAGTTGTCGGAAAGGTAGGGCAGAAGCTGCTCGAACCATTCCTCGCCGCCCTCACTGAACGCGGCCTCCATGGCCGTCAGGGAGAAAGCGCTGTTCCGATGAATGTCCATACGCTGCCAGAAACTGTCGAACACCTGCTTCGTGTGGGCGTCGGGGAACACAACGGTGCTCGCCTGCAGTCCTGCGAGGTTGAATGTCTTCGTCCCCGAAATGCCGGTGATGACATATTTTGCAATCTCCGGCGACAGCGAAGCCACTGGCGTGTGGTGCTTTCCATGGAAAATGAGATCGGAATGGATCTCGTCCGAGAGCATCGGCACATGATATTTCATGCACAGCTCCGCCATGCGCCGCATCTGCCAGGCGCGGATGGTGTCAAAATAGCTGTCGGGCCGCGCGGTATATCCCCAGATGCCCTCCCCGGCGCGTCCCACCAGAGCGTCGATGATCGGCTGCGCCGTCCGAAAATCCATATCCGCGATCCAAAGCGGTATCACATCGTCCGTCCCGAACTTCTTCACGCGCTCATCATATTTCGCCGCATGATTCCCGGTGCGGTCGATCACCTCATCAAAGTTATACTGCATAGTTAGTCTTTCCTGTATGAAAAGCTCTGCGGGCTGATGCCCGCAGAGCTTTTTCGGTCAGATGAGCACATATCCTCTCGCGGGGACGACAGTGTCGAAGCAGGCAATATCTTCTTCGCTGCGGTTTACGAGGGCGAGGACGCTGCCGGCGTCGTCGAAGCGGCGGCAGCCGAGAACATTCTCACCGAAGAAGAGAGGCTCGCATGCGCCGGAGCGGAGGAGAGGAGTGTCGCGGTACATGGAGGTAAGGCTTCGCACGAAATCGGTGAGCGCTCCGTCGCCGTGCCCCCACGGGAAGCTGCCGCGGTTGTAAGGGTCGGCACCGCCGGTCATGCCGGCCTCGTCACCATAGTAGATGCAAGGCACACCGGGGAAGACGAACTGCAGGAACATCAGCATTTTCAGCGCATCCTTGTCGCCGCCGAGCTCCGTGAGCGTGCGGGTGCGGTCGTGACTCCCGATGAGATTGAGCACCGCATAGTAATTTTCGGGCGGGTAGTGCTCCTGAATGGTCCAGAGCGCCTCGCACGCGGCCTGCGCGTTGATCTTGCCGAGCATAAAGCCGAGCGCCGCCGTGCGGAACGGATAGTGCATGGTGGCATCGAGCTCCTCGCCGAGAAAATACTCACGCAGCGCGCCGTAGCTCACCTTGCAGGAGGCGTCCTCCCACACTTCACCGAGAAGGAGCGAATCGGGCTTTTCCTCTTTCATCGCCGTGCGGATGTTGCGGATGAGGCTGTCGGGCAGTTCATCGGCAACATCGAGCCGCCAGCCCGAAGCGCCGCGCCGCAGCCAGCGGCGGACAATGCCGTCCTCGCCGCAGAGAAATTCGCGGAACGACGGGTCGTTTTCTTCAATATTCGGCAGATCCGGCACATCCCACCAGCACTCATAGCCGTGGGTGTACTGCTCACCGAAACGGAACCACGAGCGGTACTGCTCCGTGGTGCCGTAATTTCCGAACTTATCAAAATATACACTGTCCGCGCCGGTGTGGTTGAATACGCCGTCGAGGACGATGCGGATGCCGCGCTTTTCGGCCGCTTCGCACAGCGACTCGAAGTCCTTCTTCTTGCCGAGTAGCGGATCGATGCGCGTGTAGTCTGCGGTGTCGTAGCGATGATTGCTCGTAGCCTCGAAAATGGGATTCAAGTACAGCACCGTAACGCCGAGTGAGGCGAGATACGGCAGCTTTTCCTCGATGCCGCGCAGAGTGCCGCCCCAGAACGGCCATGCGGACACATCGTTGTTCTCCGCGCGCGGATAAAACGGCGGCGTCTCCCAGTCGCGCACGAGAAAGCGGTGCGTGCCGCGCCGGGGTTCCGGCTCGCGGGGCGTCCAGCTTTTTTCGCGGGCAAAGCGGTCGGGGAAGATCTGATAGACAACGCCGTCCTTCCACCATTCGGGGACGGCGGCTTTTTTGTATACGGTGATCTGCCAGGAGCATGTTTCCTCCCCGCAGGCGATGAAGGAGTACCAGAGCACGCACGGTGTCCCCGGCAGAGCGAAGGTGACGGAAAAGCGCCCGCCGCCCTCGGCAGTCATAGGCAGAAATGTATCCTCGCCGGTGAACGGATGGAGACGCAGCGTCATCTCGGACGCGTCCTCTCGCTCGGCGGCGAGGAAAACCTCGGTACAGACTTCCGCCGCCCCGAACGGGCGGCGGAAGCTGTGGTTTCTGGATTCGTGAATTATCATTCAAACAGTCCTCGGTAGAGCTTTCGGTATTCGAGTGCGCTCGCACGCCAGCTGAAGTCCTGCGCCATGCCCTGCGCGGCGAGATTTGCCCACGCGACCGGACTTTCGGTATACAGGCGGCAAGCCTCCTGCGTGGTGAACAGCAGCTCGTGTGCGTTGAAGTTGAGGAAGCCGAAGCCGGTGCCCTCGCCGGTATAGCGGTTGTAGGGCTCCACGCTGTCGGCGAGACCGCCGGTCTGACGCACGACGGGAACGGTGCCGTAGCGCATGGAGATCATCTGGCTCAGGCCGCACGGCTCGAAGCGCGAGGGCATGAGGAAAATGTCCGCGCCGGCGTACATGCGGCGGGAGAGAGCTTCGGAAAAACGAATCTGTGCGTTGAACCGACCGGGGTGGTCGCGCTCGAGCGAGCGGTAGTAGTCCTCGTATGCCTTGTCGCCCGTGCCGAGAATGGCGATCTGCGCACGGTCGAGCAGCTCGCCGACAACGGCGTTGATGAGGTCAAAGCCCTTCTGTTCCGTGAGACGGCTCACACACACGCACAGCGGCACATCGGGGTCGACCGTGAGGCCGAGCTCTTCCTGCAGTGCCTTCTTGTTCTCGGCTTTGCCGGTCGGGTCGGTGTAGTTACGGACGATCGCCTTGTCTTTCGCGGGGTTGTAGGACGCGGTATCGATGCCGTTGAGAATGCCGGAGAGAACATTGCCGCGGCGCAGGAAAATGTCCTGCAGACCCTCGCCGAAGTACGGCGTGCAGATCTCCTTAGCATAGGTCGGGCTGACGGTCGTGACGCGGTCGGCATAGTTGCAGGCACCGGCAAGATAGTTGACGCAGCGGCCGTCGTCGCGCAGCAGCTGGCTGCGTGCGGCTTCAATGTGCTCCAGCCCGAGAATGTCACCGAGAATGTAGGGGTCATACTGACCCTGGAACTTGATGTTATGGATGGTGAACACGGTGCGGATGTCGCCGTAGCCGGGCGCGTAGCGGTAGAACTCGCGCAGGAACACCGGAGCCATGGCCGTGTGCCAGTCGTTGCAGTGGAGAATGTTGGGGAAGAAGTCGGGGAGATAGCGGCAGCACTCGCAAATGGCCTTGCCGAAGAACGCCATGCGCTCGCCGTCATCGAAAAATCCGTACGCCGCATCGCGCCCGAAATAGTACTCGTTGTCGAGGAAGTACCAAGTGACGCCGCCGTGGCGCAGCTCAAAAAGACCGCAGTACTGGTTGCGCCAGCCGAGCGGGACGTAGAACGAGCATATGAACTTCATCTTGCTCTGATACTCCGCCGGGATCTGCTTGAGCTTGGGAAGCACAACGCGCACATCGATGGTCGGGCACTGCACCGCACCGGGGAGGGACGCCGCGACATCGCCGAGTCCGCCGGTCTTTACAAAGGGAGATGCCTCAAACGCGGCAAAGAGAACGCGCAGCTTTTCTTTTTTCATACGGTGTCGCCCTTCTTGACAAGGCACGGATGCTCACTCGTGCCGCACAGAACGGTGCCTTCCGAAATTGTGACGTTTTTATCGCAGATGACATTCTCAAGCTTCGCGCCTGCCTTTACGACGCAGCGCTCCATGAGTATGCAGTTGCGCACGACGGCACCCTCTTCGATGCGGGCATTGCGGAAAACGATGCTGTTTTCCACGCGGCCGTCGATGATGCTGCCGGCAGTCATCAGGGAGTTCTTCACGAGAGAACCGGGCGTATAGAGCGCGGGAGGTGTGTCATGCACCTTGGTGCGGATCTGACGCTCACTGTTGAAAAGCTCGTGACGGATGTCGCCGTCGAGCAGATCAAGGCTCGTGCGGAAGTAGTCCTGCACACCCTCCATGAAGCCGACATAGCCGTTGAAAGCGTAGCCGTCGGCGGTGATCTCGGGAAGGATCTTCGCAATGATGTCGAGAAAGTCCATGTAGTCGAGCGCCGCATAGTCGCGCGCCATGCGCAGCAGGAACGACTTCGTCACGATGAAGCTCTCGAGCATGAGGTTTTCACCTTCGTCCGCGCGGGTGATGGCGGTAACGGAGCCGTCCTCGGAGAGCGTGAGATAGCGGCCGGGGCGTTTTTCGCCGGGCTGCATTTTTTTGTAGAGAAGCGTGATGCTCTTGCCGTTGAGCTCGTGGCGGTTGATCATCGGCTGGTAGTCAATATTCGCAACGAGCGCGCCGGAGCTTACGAGCACATAGTCACCGTCCACGCGCTCGAGATACTCAAGATTGTGGAGCAGGTCGCGCCACAGGAAGCGCGCGCCTTCTTCGCGGAAGCCGAATACCGTGCCGGGGAGAATGTAAAGGCCGCCGCTCTTGCGGGAGAGATCCCATGTTTTGCCCGAGCCGATGTGGTCCATAATGCTGCGGTACAGATACGGCGTGACAAGACCGACGGTCTGTACGCGGGAGTTGACCATGTTGCTCAGCGCGAAGTCGAGCAGACGGTAGCGCCCGCCGAACGGGACGCTCGCCGCAGAGCGCTTCTCGGTAAGAGAACCATAATCCGGGATAGAGAAATTGGCGGAAATAAGTCCGATCGTGCGATTCATGATGTTCCCTCCCTTAAATCAAGCTTTCACTTCCATCACGGCACTCTCGCCGATGACGGTGATTTTTCCGCTCTGCCCGACGGAGACTGCTGCGGCGATCGAAGCGGTCTCGTTGAGAATGGTGCGCTCCACATAAGCGCCGGAGCCGACCTTCGATTCCGGCAGCAGAATGGAGTCGCGCACGACCGCGCCCTTTTCCACGATGACGCCGGGAGAGAGAATGGAGTTGACGACTTCGCCGTAGATCTCACAGCCGTTGCATACCATACTGTGCTCGATGATGGCATCCGCGCCGATGAAGTGCGAGGGATGCTCGTTGAGATTGGAGAGAATGTGCATTCTCGTATCGTGCAGACGGAACTCGGCGTTTTCGTCGAGCAGCTCCATCTGCGTGGAGTAATAGCTAGGGATCGTTCCGACGTCCTTCCAGTAGCCCGAGAACTGATAGGCAAAGAGGTTCGATTTTGCGGCGAGGAGCTTCGGAATGATGTTCTTGCCGAAGTCTTTATCGCTCGCGGGATCGGCATGATCGTCGAGCAGCGCCTTGCGGAGTGTGCTCCATGTGAAGATGTAAATGCCCATGGAGGCAAGGTTGCTCTCGGGGTTCTTCGGCTTCTCGGCAAAGCGCGTGATGCGCATTTCGTCATCTACGGACATGATGCCGAAGCGGCTCGCCTCGTCCCAGGGGACGGTCTTGACCGCAACGGTCAGTTCCGCGCCCATGAGCTTGTGGAAGTCGAGCATGAGGTTGTAGTCCATCTGATACAGGTGGTCGCCGGAGAGGATGATGACATACTCCGGGTCATATCCGTCGATAAAATCGATGTTGTGGTAAATGGCGTCGGCGGTGCCTTCATACCATTCGCCGCCCGTCTGTGTTGCGTACGGCGGCAGGATGTGCACGCCGCCCCAGTTTGCGTCAAGATCCCACGCAGCGCCGGTGCCGAGATAGCTGTTGAGAAGCGTGGGCTTGTACTGCACGAGCACGCCGACCGTGTCGATGCCGGAGTTGACGCAGTTGGAAAGGGAAAAATCGATCATGCGGTACTTGCCGCCGAAGGATACAGCGGGCTTGGCAATCTTCTCCGTGAGAACGCCGAGACGGCTGCCCTGACCGCCCGCCAAAAGCATTGCTACGCATTCTTTTTTTCGCATGGACAAAACCTCCCTGTGATAATGAAAATGTGCTTTAATGTATATGTATAAGGCAGCACCGAAATTTTGACCGGCGCAGCCTCAGCCGCTCAGCGGATGTGCCAGATGTCGCTCACGTACTCGCTGACGGCGCGGTCGCTCGAGAACCAGCCGGATTTCGCGATATTGATGAGGGACTTGCGGTGGAAGGAGAGATTGCCGGTCTCGGAGGCGAGGGTATCCCACGCGGCGAGATACGGCGCAAAGTCGCGCAGAACAAAGAACTCGTCGTTGTACTTGAGCAGCGCGTCCTCGAGATCCCAGAAGCGGCTGCCGAGCGAGTTGTCGGTGAGGTGGGCGAGCACACGCGAGAGTACGGGATCGCTCTCGGCGCATTCGCGTGCATTGTAGCTGCCCTGCGTGGTGTAGCGTTCGGTCTCTTCGCTCGTGAGGCCGAAGATGGAGATGTTCTCCGCACCCACGCGGTCGCGAATTTCCACGTTCGCGCCGTCGAGCGTACCGAGCGTAACGGCGCCGTTCATCATGAACTTCATACAGCCCGTGCCGCTCGCTTCCTTGCCGGCCGTGGAGATCTGCTCGGAGATGTCGGCGGCGGGATAGATGCGCTGCCCCATCGTAACGCCGAAGTTTTCCATGAACACGACTTTCATGCGCTTGCTTATCACGGGATCGGAGTTCACGAGGTCGGCTACGGCACACACAAAACGGATGCTCTCCTTGGCGAAAGCGTAGCTGTGCGCGGCCTTGCCGGCAAAGACGAATGTGCTTGTCGGGACGGCGGCGTTGGGGTCATCCTTGAGACGGTCGTAGAGGGCGAGAATTTTAAAAGCGTTGAGAAGCTGGCGCTTATAGGCGTGAATGCGCTTTATCTGCACATCGATGACGCCGTCCGGGCTGCACGCAATGCCGAAATCGCGTGCGATGTATGCGCAGAGATGCTTCTTCGCGGCAAGCTTCACTTTGGCGAGCTCACGCAGTGATTCGGTGTCGTCCTTATAGGCGAGCAGCTCTTCGAGCTTCTCGGGCGCGGTGATCCAGCCGTCACCGATGCGCTCGTTGATATAAGCGGCGAGACCGGGGTTCGCTTGGAGCAGGAACCGGCGATGAGAAACGCCGTTGGTCTTGTTATTGAATTTCTCCGGTGACACGGCGTAGAAGTCGCGCAGCACGGTGTTCTTGAGGATATCGGTGTGGAGCGCCGCCACGCCGTTCACCGAGTGCCCGCCGATCACGGAGAGATTTGCCATGCGCACACTGCCGCCGCCGATGACGGCGGTCGCCTGCTGACGGGCGTGCCAGCCGGGAACGGAGGTGTCGAAGCTCTCGCGCCAGCGGCGGTCGATCTCTTCAATGATCTGGAACTGGCGCGGCAGAAGATCCTGCATGAGCTGCACGGGCCACTTTTCCAGCGCTTCGGGCATGACGGTGTGGTTCGTGTAGGAAATGGTGCGGCAGGTGATGTCCCATGCCTTTTCCCACGAGAGCCCTTCCTCGTCCATGAGGATGCGCATGAGCTCCGGCACGCAGAGCGCCGGGTGGGTGTCGTTCGTATGAATGGCGACGCGTTCGGGGAGATGCTCCCACGAAAGCCCGGTCGTGCGGAAGGTACGAATCATGCTCTGCAGACCCGCGCTGACGAGAAAATATTCCTGCTGCAGGCGGAGTCGCTGGCCGGAGGGCGTGTTGTCGTCGGGGTAGAGGAGGCAGGTAATGGCCTCGGCGTCGTTGTTCGCTTTCACCGCGCGGGAGTAGTCGCCGGCGTTGAATGCGTCAAGGTCGAGCTGCTTGTGTACCGGGCCCGAGCGCCACAGGCGGAGATTGTTCACCGCGTGAGCGCCGTAGCCGAGAATGGGCACATCGTACGGCGTAGCGCGTACGACCTGATAGTCACAAAGCTCGTAGATCATGCGGCCGTTTTCCTCACGGCGCTCGACATGCCCACCGAAGCGGACATCCACGGCTTCGGACGGCACAGCATTTTCCCAGGGGTAGCCATCGGCGTGCCAGTCATCCGGCTCCTCGGTCTGACGGCCGGACTGAATGCGCTGACGGAAAAGACCGTAGCGGTAGCGGAGACCCATGCCGACGCACGGCACATCCTCCGAGGCGAGGGAATCGAGATAGCAAGCGGCGAGACGGCCGAGACCGCCGTTGCCGAGACCGGGGTCGCGCTCGCACTCAAGGAGCGCATCGAGGTCTTCTCCGAGATCCGAGAGCATTTCCGCGGTCATGTCGCGGATGCCGAGCAGGATGAGGTAGTTTTCAAGAAGCCGGCCGATGAGAAACTCCATGGAGAAGTAGTAGACGATTTTTTCGCTGTTGGCGGCACGGCGGCGCAAGGTTTCGGCGCGAACACCGGAGCAGCACTCGCGAATCATCGCGGCAAGCGCGATGTAGCGCTCCATGCGGGAGCATTCGGCAAATGGCTTTGAGCAGTTCTGAGCGATGCTCTCCAGATATTCGCGCTTAAATTCTTCTTTTTCGGGCATGTACGATCTCTCCTGTGTATTTGATGAGCGTACCGCCGAGCGGCGGCACGGTAATTACGAGCGACTGCTCCCGACCGTGAGCGGGAACTTTCTGCGTGTGCATGGTGCGGGGGTTGACTTTTCCGCTGCCGCCGAAGTGCGTATCATCGGAGGAGAGGATCTCTTTCCAGCGGCCCGCGGCCGGAACGCCGAGACGGAAGCCCTCGCGCGATTCGGGACGGAAGTTCAAAACGCACAAAATGCGGCTGCCGTCTTTGGCACGGCGCACGAACGAGAGAATGCCCTGTGCGGCGTTGTCCGCATCAATCCATTCAAAGCCGTCCCAGCTGTTGTCGATTTCCCAGAGCGTCTTCTCCTTGCGGTAGAGGTGATTGAGTGTGCGCACGAAGCGCTGCATACCGGCGTGGGTATCGTGCTCGAGCAGGAACCACTCGAGCTGTTCATACTCGCGCCATTCGATGAACTGGGCAAACTCGTTGCCCATGAAACTGAGCATTCCGCCCGGATGGCAGGCGGCATAGAGCTGCAGCAGCCGCGCACCCGCAAACTGCCGCCACCAGTCGCCCGGCATGCGCCCGATGAGCGAGCGCTTTCCGTGCACGACCTCGTCGTGGCTGAGCGGGAGAATGAAGTTCTCGCTGAAGGCGTACATCATGGAGAACGTGAGGAGCGAGTGCTTGTCGCGCCGCCAGTCGAAATCCTCGGATACATAGCGGAGCGTGTCGTTCATCCAGCCCATGTCCCACTTGTAGTGGAAGCCGAGCCCGCCCTTTTCGGGCGGATATGTCACGAGCGGCCACGCCGAGCTCTCCTCGGCGAACATCGCAGCCCCGGGCACGCGCTGCCCGATGACGGTGTTGAGCGTCTGCAGGAACGATACGGCATCGAGATTTTCCTCGCCGCCGCGTTCGTTGAACACTTTCTTCGCAGGATCGTCCACGCCGAAGTTGAGGTAGAGCATGCTGCTCACGCCGTCAACGCGCAGCCCGTCTGCGTGATACACTTCCAGCCAGAAGAGCGCGGAGCTGATGAGGAACGAGCGTACCTCCCCGCGGCCGTAGTTGAATTTGTAGGTGCCCCAGCCGGGCATGTCGCCGCTCTCATAGAGTGCCGTGCTGTCAAAGCGGCCGAGTCCGTGCGTGTCGCGGCAGAAGTGCCCCGGCACCCAGTCGAGAATGACGCCGATACCGGCGCAGTGGCATTTGTCAATGAGATACATGAGCCCCTGCGGCTCGCCGTAGCGCGAGGTGGGGGAGAAGAAGCCGGTCACCTGATAGCCCCAGCTGCCGTCAAACGGATGCTCCGTCACGGGCATGAGCTCCAGATGCGTATAGCCCATATCGGCGAGATACGGCACCAGCGAATCGGCAAGCTCATACCAGGTATAGAAGCTGCCGTCCTCGTGCCGCCGCCAGGAACCGGCGTGTACTTCGTATATGTTGTGCGGCCCGCCGAGCGAGCGGCGGTTTTTCATGTGGACATCGTCATGCCATTGATAGGTGCTCACATCCCACACGCGCGAGGCCGTGCCGGGACGCACCTCGGCATAGAGCGCAAAGGGATCGGCTTTCCAGACAACGGAGCCGTCCGCACCCTCGACGATGTATTTATAAAGTCCGACGATGCCGCAGCCGTTGATGCTCACGCGCGCGGACCACACACCGCCGCCGATGGGGGAGAGCCGGGGCGCTTCGTCCGTATTCCACGAGCAGAATTCTCCGACCACGCGCACGCTGCGGGCGTTTGGAGCCCAGACTTTGAACACCGTGGCATCGCCGTCCGCGCGGGAGCCGAAATAGTTGTAGGCATCGTACAGTGTTCCGTTCTGCCAACTCTGCCCGCCGTTCTGCCAATCCAAAGCGCACGCCCCCTTATGAGCCGAAAAATTTGTACCCTATGTTTATATACAATATCTAAATCTAATTTCCCAAAATGAGTATAGCACAATCTTTCGCTCATGAAAAGATGCAAAGAAAATTTTTCATAACGTTACCAACTTTACAATTCGACAAATCTGTAGTATGGTATAAGTGAGATGTTATACTTTGGAGGGATCGCCGTGAAAAGACGCTTTATTCTGCCGGTCGCTGTGCTTACAGCCTGCGCACTGCTCCTTTCCGCATGCGGCGGAAGCACCGGGCCGGAACCGACACCGACCCCGACAGCGGAGCCGACGGCCGTGCCGACCGATACCCCGGCACCGACTGAGGCCCCGACACCTGTGCCGACCGAAGCGCCCACCCCGACCCCGACGGCGGAACCCACCAAAACGCCGGAGGCGACCGAGGAGCCGACACCGTCTCCCACGCCCGCCCCGCCGGCCGCGTGCGGCATTTACACCTACCGGTCGCCGGAGGGCGAATGGAAGCTGGAGCTGCGCGATGACGGCCTCTTTACGATCACCGACCCCGACGGCGGCATCCACACCGGCGAGGGCTGGTCGACCGCCGCGGACGGCACGGTGCACTGCGGCCCGACGGATATTTATTTTGCCTCGTTCGCCTATGACGGCGGCTGCACCCACTGGAGCATTTCCGGCAGCACCTGCTCGCCGCTCCCGCGCAAATAAAATTATAACTATATAGGAAGTACCGCCATGAAAAAAGAAACACCGCAGGAATTCCTGCGCCGTCACAATATGCACTATGAAGCGATGCCGTTTGAAACGCTCACGGATGCGTACATCGACGACATCCGCCGCGGCCTGCGCGGCGAGGAGTCCACGCTTTTTATGCTCCCGTCCTATCTGAACATCACGGATGCCCCCAAAGCGGGCGAGAGCGTACTCGTGCTCGATGCGGGCGGCACGAACCTCCGCGCCGGACGCGTACACTTCGATGATGCCGGAAAACCGGTCGTGGAGGATATCCGCAAGCGCCGCATGCCGGGCACGAACGGCATCGCCATCACCGCAGATGAAATGTTCCGTGCTATTGCGGAGCTTGTCCTTCCCTTCACGGAGGGCACAGAGCGCGCCTGCATCGCCTTTTCCTATGCGTGCGAGAGCCTTCCGAACGGCGACGGCCGCATCCTCGGCCTCGGCAAGGAAGCCCGCGTGACCGGCACGACCGGACGGCTCGTGTGCGAGGGCATCGAAACGGCGCTCCGCGCGCTCGGCGCGAAGGGCGAGCGGAAGTGGCGTCTCGTGAACGACACGGTCGGCTCGCTGCTCGGCGGCATGGCGACCTGCGACCGCTCGCGCTACGATGACTACATCGGCTTCATTCTCGGCACGGGCACGAACACCTGCTGCCTCGTCCCGGCCTCCTCCGTTACGAAGTCGCCGGAGACCGCCGCCATGAGCGGCGACACGGTGGTGAACCTCGAGTCCGGCCAGTTCTCCCGCCTGCTGCGCGGCACGGTCGACCTCGAGATCGATGCCGAATCCGAGCTGCACAACGACCACATCGCCGAGAAAATGATCTCTGGCGCGTACTACCGCGTGCTGTTCGGCAAAACGCTCAAGCTCGCCGCGAAGGAAGGCCTCGTGTCCTCCGAGAGCGGCGCGAACATCGAAAAGCTCGGCTACATCTCGAGTGCCATGATTGACGATTTCTGCGTGTCCCCCATGGGCGGGTGCGCCATCGCCGATGCGCTCGCGACCGAAGCTGACCGCATTTTTGCCGAGGAGATCAACAAAATGCTCCTCGAGCGCGCCGCCGTCATCGCCGCGGCGTGCATCCACGCCATCATGTGTCTGCGCGGCTTCGGCGCCGAGACGCGCACCGCCGTGTGCGCGGACGGCACGATGCTTCGCCTCAACCCCGTGCTTCTCCCGCGCATGAAGGAACTGCTCGCCGAATACGGCGCGCGGCACGACCTCGGCAGCGTCGAGTTCATCTTCGCCGGCGACGCCACGCTCCTCGGCTGCGCGTGGGCGGCACTCACGGACTGAGCATGGGAAACACCATGGACAACAAGCGCAGACCCGTAAAGAGCCGGAGATCCTCCCACCGCCGTGCATCGCAGAAGAAAATGCTGATCATCGGCTGGATCTTCCTCGGCGTGATGCTCGCAGCCGCCGTGGCCGCCATCATCCTGCTGCTCCCCGGGCGCAGCGATGCCGAAGAGGACGACACGGTGCACTCCGTGCCGCAGCTCAATTCCGGCACGGGCGGCAGTGCCTTCCAAACGGATCAGACCGCCGCGCCGATCGAGACCGGCAAAACCGGCGGCGGACGGCTCATCGCCATCGGGAGGATCGACTGCGACTACACTCCGCCCGAGACCGTGACGGTCGGCGTGCTGCAGACCATCGATCTCCTCTCCGTGGGCGAAACGGTCGCAGCCAATGTCGCCGCCAACGGCTGGGGCAGCATCACCTACTCCCTCTCGGACAATGGCTCGCTTCTTCTGCAGAACGCCAACCAGACGCAGCTTACGCCCGACAACTACGAAAAGCAGGAAGCCTTCCTCGCTTCCTCGCAGCCCGAAGCGGCGGCGCGGACCTTCCTCGAGCACAGCAACCTCATCGCCATCCTGCGCGGATACGGCCTGGAGATCGGCACCGAGGCGGAGAACGACAATGGCGAGATCACCTTCCGCGGCACGGGCAGCACCTCACAGAGCGAATGCTCGGTGCGCTTCAGCTTTCTCTATACCGGCGACTTCAACCAGGCGGTCATTCGCGCCGTGGCTCTGACGGGGGCGGCGGAGGTGCTGCCGCGCGCCGTGAAGAAAGCCGCTTCCGATGCCGTCACATGGGACAGTGCCGCCGGAGAGACAACAACGGTCACCGCCGTGGAGCTCCGCTCCGTGCGCGGACTGCCGTTTTATGTGTTCACCTGTGCAGACGGAACGACGGCCTACTCCCTCGCCGTGGACGAGAGCGTGCTCGACTCCGTATCCGGCGCCCGCGAGATCTACGAGCAGATGATGACCGACGGCCTCCGCGAATATGTCGAGACCTCCGGAACGGAATAAACTCCCGAAAGCGCCCGACCGATACGCGGCCGGGCGTTTATTCTCACCGCAGTGGCGCATGAAAAACGAAGCAAAACTGCAAATGGAAACGCTTCCACATGACAAATTTGCCCATTTGTCCGCCTCGGCGAAACAATAATCGCCCGCATGCGGAAAACTCATACCGACAGTGAGTAAAATCACGCTGTCGGATTATTGCGTTTTCTGATTTGCTTCGTTAAAATCGTAAAATAATTTAAGCTGTATTCGTGAGAAATGACGAGAAGATTTTTCCGCCGCACGGAAGTTGAGGTTCGTATGCGCGAGGACTACAGAGAAAAATTCAGAATACTCGGGCTTCGGATCGCGTACTACCGCAAAATGCGCGGCATGACCCAGGAGGAATTTGCCGGAGCGATCGGACGGAGCGTGAGCTTCGTGAGCCAGATTGAGGCAAACAACGCCGCTGAGGTAAAGGGCGTATCGCTCGAGACGCTCTTCCTCATGAGCGAAAAGCTCGGCGTACCGATGTCGAGACTTTTCGAGGAGTAAGTTTATTAACGCCGATGTGCGTTTAATAAAAAAGGGTAAATTCAAAAATCCAAAAGGAGGAGAACCCAAATGAAAAAGTTCCTTGCACTGCTTCTTGCGGTAGTCATGGTCTTTGCACTGGTCGCCTGCGGCCAGACCGAGACTGCGACCACGACGACGGAAGCGACCGAGGCCCCCGCCGAGGCGACGGAGACCACGGAGACCGAGGCCGAAGCGGTCGAAGAGACCGAAGAGGTTGAGGAGCCCTACGCCGGCCCCACTTCCTATTCGATGATCGACAGCTTCGACATCACCACGCTGGACTATGTTTACAACAACAAGTCCTCCAACGGTGACTACACCTGCAACTTCATCGAAGGCCTGCTCACTCAGGATAACCACGGCAAGCTCGTTGCCGGCATGGCTACCGAGTGGAGCTACAACGACGATGCATCCGAGTGGTACTTCACCATCCGCGATGACGCCGTTTGGTCCACCAATGAAGGCGAAGAGTACGACTATGTCGTCGCCGAAGACTTCGTTACCGGTCTGAAGCACGCTGCCGACAGCCAGAGCGAGACCATCGGCCTCGTTCTCGATCTCATCGTCGGTCTGCGTGACTACTACGAAGGCACCGGCACGTGGGACAATGTCGGCATCAAGGCCGAGGGCAATCAGCTCACCTACACGCTGACCGGACCCTGCGCCTACTTCGACGGCATGACCACCTACAGCATCCTCTTCCCGATCAACGCCGAGTTCCTTGAGTCCAAGGGCTCCGACTTCGGTGCCGTGCAGCCCGATTCCATCCTGTACAACGGCTGCTACATCCTCACCTCTCTCGTTCCGGCGCAGGAAGTCCGTTTCTCTGCCAACCCGAACTACTACGATGCCCAGCATGTCTATGTGCAGGATGTCGTTGTCTCCTACTCCGACGGTTCCGATCCTGCCCAGAACTTCAACATGTTCGTTAACGGCGAAGTCACCGCTACCACCGTCAACCAGTCTCTGCCCGATGTCGTCGAGAAGGCCAATGAGCTCTATCCCGACAGCCAGTATATCAGCATGACCACCGGCACCTCCTTCTGGGGCGCCTTCAACTGGGATCGCCAGAGCTACGCTCTCTACAACGATTCTTCCGTTATCACCACCAGCAAGGAAACCGACGCCCAGAAGGCCGACACCAAGGCTGCCATTCTGAACGCCAACTTCCGTCGCGCTGTGTACGCCGCTTACTCCGCCCACGCCGTTGAGGCCATTACCCGCGGCGAGGATCTGGCTGACGGCCCGATCCGCAACACCCTCGTTCCTTACACCTTCGCCACCACGTCCGACGGACGTGTCTACGGCTCCATCGTTGAGAAGTATGTTGCCGAGCTCGTTCCCGAGTACGAAGGCATCAGCCTGCAGGACGGCCATGATGCATGGTACAACCCCGAGCTCGCCGTGACCTTTATTGAGAGAGCCAAGGAAGAGCTGGGCGACACCATCAGCGAGTGGCCCATCCACATCGACGTTCCCGTGTACGCTGCCAGTGAGAACCAGAAGAATATGCAGCTCGCCATGAAGAACTCCATCGAGTCCGCCATCGGCGACTATGTGGTCATCGACCTCCAGTACCTCGAGGGCAACTCCTCCGTGTACTACTCCGCATTCTACAACCAGCCCGACGGTGAATCGAACGCCATCGACCTGGTGTTCGGCGCAGGCTGGGGTCCCGACTACGGCGATCCTCTCACCTTCCTGCACTGCTTCGATGTTGCCGACGGCGACATGCTGAACTACTCCGGCATCAACACCGCTTCCCAGGGCCAGACCGAGTCTCAGCTCGCCGCTCTCGAAGCCATCGGCCTTGAGGACATTCAGGCTGCCGTTAATGAGGCTTCTGCCGCCACCGGCGACGAGCGCATCGAGCTCTTCGCGAAGGCGGAAGCAATGCTTCTCACCCAGGGCATCCTTCGTCCTTACAGCACCAACGGCGCCTCTATGACCGTCAGCTGTGTGGATCCGTTCACTGCCGCCTACGGTCTCTACGGCCAGGCCGCCTACAACGCGGTGCCTTACTTCAAGTATATGAAGCTTCTCGACGAGCCCGTGACCGCCGAGGCTTACTATGCCGCGAAGGAAGCATGGATGGCCGGCGAATAATTCCCTGATACGCTATTTGCATTCAGCCATCAGCTAACTGAAAAGGGAGAGCCGGGAGGCATAGCTCCCCGGCTCTCTTTTCGTTTTCTCACTTTATTCATTCGGTGTTGCACATCGACCCATTTCGTATTCTTAGTTAAGGAACGGTACCGACTATGAGAAAAGGCTATATTTGGATGCGCCTGCTGCGTTCGCTTGTCTCCATACTGATCATCATGCTTATTGTCTTTACGATGGTCTATACGATGGTGCCGCGAGATAACATTTTCTTCGAAGACAGCACTTACCGCAAGCTGGGCGGAAAATCCGACGACAAGACGGAATATGTCTACAACACTTGGGAAAAGCTCGGCTATCTGGACTATGTCCGCATCAACGACTACTGTCTCGAGCGGTACGAAGCCGGCAGCGAAGAAATGATCGCCGCGGTGGAACCCGACTCGCAGGAGAGCAAAGATTTCGTTGAGTACTATACCTCGCAGGGCTACACGGTAGCTACCTACCTGCAGAGCGGCCGCTACTACGCTTACAAGGACTATCCCATTGTCAAACGTATGGTGAACTGGCTCTCGCAGCTCGTCGTTATCGACACGCCGTATTCCGTGCAGGACGAGAACAACCCCGACCTCGAGCGCTCGCTCAAGTTCGGACGCACCCCGACGGGCGGACTCGCCCTCATCGGCAGCGGCTCCACGCACAAGTATCTGCTCTATACCGACAGCCGCTTCCCGTGGATCCATCAGAACATTATCAAGCTGAACTTCGGCACCTCGTACCCCACCTATCAGGGCCTGCAGGTTATGACCGTGCTCTTCCAGTCGCAGGGCACGGAGGTAAAACGCCCCGTCACCTTCGAGACAGGACGCGAGGCCGAATCCGGCATCATCTTCGGAACGCTCGAATACAAATCCATTCTCGACCGAATGGACACCAAAAAATTTGTCGACCACTACGCCACCTATCAGACGCAGAAGAACCAGCCTTCCATGATCGGCACCTCGTTCATCATGGGCCTCCTTGCTATGGTCCTCGCGTATGTCCTCGGACTGCCGTTCGGCCTTCTCATGGCGCGGCAGAAGGACAAGCTGGCGGATAAGCTGGGCATGGTATACATCATCTTCATCATTGCCGTACCGTCCCTGGCGTATATATATCTCTTCCGATACATCGGAACCACGCTTTTCAATCTCCCGACGGTCTTTACCACATACGGGCCGGAGGACATCCGCTCGTGGATCCTGCCGATCATCTCTCTGGCACTGCCGTCCATCGCGAGCCTCATGCTCTGGACACGCCGCTACGTTGTTGACCAGATGAGCGCAGACTATGTAAAGTTCGCCAAAGCCAAGGGTCTCAACCAGCGTGAGATCTTCAGCGGCCACATCTTCAAAAACGCCATCATCCCCATCGCGCAGGGCATTCCCTCCTCGCTTGCGGCCTGCATCACCGGCGCCATCATCACCGAGTCCATCTACTCCGTCGGCGGCATGGGCAAAATGCTCCCGAACGCCATTAAGCAGTACAACAACATTATGATCATCGCTCTTGCCTTCATCTTCTCCACCGTTTCGGTGCTGTCGGTGCTGGCCGGCGACATCGTTCTCACCAAGGTCGATCCTCGTATTTCGCTCAGCGAGAAGGCAGGGAGGTCGTAAATGAATACCGATACCTCAATTACAACGGAAGATACCGCGATCACTCCGGAAGACGTGACGGAAGAAGACGCGAGCCTCTTTGAATTTGCCGAATTCGACGAAAAGGATTCCGAGCACATCGCGGCTCCCCGGTACTCCTACTGGAAGTCCGTGTGGAAGACCTTTGTCAAGAACAAGTTCACCGTAGGCGTTGCCATCCTGCTTCTCATCATCATCGCTTTCGCGATCATTCAGCCCATTTACTCCGGCTACAGCCCCACGGACGCCCCGAACATCAATAATGCCGAAATGAAGTTCCTCAAGCCGTCCCGCGAGCACATCTTCGGCACCGACCACATCGGCAACGAAGTTTTTGACGCTGTCTGGGCAGGCGCGAAGAACTCCATCATCATTTCCTTCGTGTGCACGTTCATCAATATGCTCGTCGGCATCCCCATCGGCGCTCTTTGGGGATTCTCCAAGAAAATGGACAAGTGGATGATCGAGATCTACAATGTCATCTCGAACGTTCCGTTCCTGCTGCTCGCCATGATCCTCTCCTATGTTCTCGGCGCCGGTATGCGCTCGCTCATCATCACGATGACATGCACCGAGTGGATCTATGTGGCCTACTTCATCCGCACCCAGGTCATGATTATCCGTGACCGCGAGTACAACATGGCCTCCAAGTGCCTCGGTACGAGCACCGGCAAGATGATCACGCGCAACATTCTGCCGTACCTCATCTCCGTTATCATGACCTATGTTTCCCGTCAGATCCCCTCGCTCATTTCCTACGAGGTGTTCCTCTCCTACATGGGTCTCGGCCTCGGCACGACGAACGCCTCGCTCGGTCAGGCCATCTCGCTCTACACCTCCTACATGAGCGGCTACCCGCACCTGTTCTGGATCCCGGTCGGCATCCTGGCTCTCATCTCCATCTCCCTCTACATCGTGGGACAGAGACTCGCCGACGCCGCCGATCCGCGCACGCATATGTGAGGAGGACAGAGAAATGGACGAAAACAGAAACATCATCCTGTCCGCTAAGGACATCGAAGTAAAATTCCGCGTCCGCGACAGATACCTCACCGCCATCCGCGGCGTATCGCTCGACCTGTACGAGGGTGAAACATTCGCCATCGTCGGCGAGAGCGGCTCCGGAAAATCCGTGTTCACCAAGACCTTTACCGGTATGCTTGAGTCCAACGGTCAGGTCGCAAACGGGTCCGTCATGTTTGAGGGCAAGGATCTTACCAAGCTCAAATCCGATAAGGACTGGGAAGGCATCCGCGGCGCGAAGATCTCCACGATCTTCCAGGACCCGATGACCTCGCTCAACCCCATCCGCACCATCGGCTCACAGATCACCGAAGTCATCGAAAAGCATCAGGGCGTTTCCGCGTCCGACGCGAAAAAGCAGGCCATCGACCTCATGGAGCGCGTCGGCATCCAGAATGCCGCCAACCGCTTCGATGAGTATCCTTTCCAGTATTCCGGCGGCATGCGCCAGCGCATCGTCATTGCCATTGCGCTCTCCTGCCACCCGAAGATCCTCATCTGCGATGAGCCGACCACCGCACTGGATGTTACCATTCAGGCGCAGATCATCTCGCTCATCCGCGACCTGCAGAAGGAACTCGGCTTCACGACCGTATATATCACACACGACCTCGGCGTTGTGGCGAATGTTGCCGACCGCGTCGGCGTCATGTACGGCGGCCAGATCATCGAGTACGGTACGGTGGAGGATGTGTTCTTCGACCCGCGCCACCCGTACACCTGGGCGTTGCTCTCGAGCCTTCCGCAGCTCGGCGTCAAGGGTGAGGAACTCTACTACATCACCGGCACGCCGCCGTCCCTCTACAATCAGATTCAGGGTGACGCGTTTGCCCCGCGCAACGAGCATGCTCTGAAGATCGACTTCAAGAAGGAGCCGCCGTTCTTCAAAGTGTCGGATACGCACTACGCGAAAACATGGCTGCTCGATCCGCGTGCCCCGAAGCTTGAGAAGCCCGAGGCCATTCAGAACCTGCACGAAAAGATCCGGAAGATGACCGATAAGGGAGGAGCGTTCCATGTCGAATAACACCGAAGAGAGAGAAGTCATTCTCTCCGTCCGGCATGTGGATGTATCTTTCGACACCGGACATAAAAAGAAATTCGTCGCAGTAAAAGGCGCGAATTTCGACATTTATAAAGGCGAGACGTTCGCTCTCGTGGGCGAGAGCGGTTCCGGCAAGACCACGCTCGGACGCGCCATCATGCGCATCAATCCGTGCAGCGCCGGCGAGATCCTTTTTGAGGGTCAGCGCATTTCCGGAAAAATCTCCCGCGAGGCAGACCGGAACGTCGTCCGCAATATTCAGATGATCTTCCAGGACCCCGCTGCTTCACTCAACGAGCGCGCGACCATCGAGTACTGCGTCTCCGAGGGACTTTACAACTTCCATCTTTACAAGGATGAAGCCGACCGCGTGGCCAAGGTCGACCGCGCCCTCGAGAGCGTCGGCCTGCTGCCCGAGCACAAGTCCCGCTATCCGCACGAATTCTCCGGCGGACAGCGTCAGCGCGTCGGCATTGCCCGCGCCATGATCATGGACCCCAAGTTCATCGTGGCGGACGAGCCCATCTCCGCGCTCGATGTGTCCATCCGCGCGCAGGTGCTCAACCTCATGAACCGTCTGAAGGCCGAAAAGAACCTCACGTATCTTTTCATCGCTCATGACCTCTCGGTCGTCCGCTTCATCGCCGACCGCATCGCGGTCATCCACCTCGGCGAGATCGTGGAGATCGCGGACTCCGAAACGCTGTTCCGCTGCCCGCTGCATCCCTACACCATTTCGCTGCTCTCCGCCGTGCCGATGCCCGACCCCATCGTCGAGCGCACACGCCGCGCCATTGTCTACGATCCCAACAAGCTCGACAATTCCGGCGCTCCGCGCACGATGTGTGAGATCCGCCCCGGCCACTTCGTGTTTGCCACCGACAAAGAGCTCGAGGGCTACGAGAAGAAGCTGCAGGAGCTCGGTCAGTAAACGACGTACGCGATCACGAGCGACACGGCAATATACACCAGACCAAGGAAGAGAGGATAGTTAAAAGCTTCCTCTCTTTTTTCGTCCCTGTCCTGTTTATAGGCGGCAAAAGTCTGCTTCGGCGCGTGCTTCGAGGCGCGGCGCATCACAAAGGCACTCACATCAAAGTCCCCGTGCAGCACAAAGCCGTAGATGACGGCGCCGATGAGCAGGATGCAGGCGATGATGGTGAGCGTATCCGTAAAAATCAGAAGGCCGTTCGACTCAGCCGTGAACGCTTTCGCGAGCGGATAAGCGAGCGTTATGATGAGATGCACAAGCAGCACCTTCAGCTTGATATTCTTAAAACTTCTGATCCATTTTTTCATTGCGGTATCTCCGATTTACATTGCATAGTTTGAATTGGCAATACCGCGAAGCGCCGCAGACGACATCGTGCGGTGTTGCCGATAATTTATATTAACAGAAACGCCCCGCCGGGTCAATCTCGCGGGACGGCTTCGGATGAATTTTATGAAGAAAATGAATGCCCGGGAGCTTTGGACGCAGACGCGGGAAGTGCTGCGACTGAGTCTCCCCGCCATCCTCACACAAATCACGACCATCGCCATGCAGTACATCGATTCCGCCATGGTCGGCGCGCTCGGTGCAAACGCTTCGGCATCCATCGGCCTCGTAGCGAGCAGCACATGGCTCTTCGGCGGCATCGTGGGCGGCGTGTCGGCGGGCTTTTCCGTACAGGCATCGCACTGCGTCGGTGCGGAAGACGATCGCGGCGCGCGCTGCATTGTGCGCCACGGCCTTGCGGCGGGACTTTCCATCGCCCTGCTTCTTTGCCTGATCGGTGTGCTGATCTGCCCCGCACTGCCGCGCTGGCTCCACGGCGACGAGGCCATCCGCGAAGGGGCGAGCGCATACTTTTTCACGTTCGCGCTCATGCTGCCCTTTTCGCAGCTCAACTCGCTCTGCTCCTCGTTCCTGCAAAGCGCCGGTGATATGGTCACGCCGAGCATATTGAATGCGGCCATGTGTGGCTTTGATGTGCTCTTCAATGTGCTCCTCATTCCGCGCCTCGGCGTATTCGGCGCGGGTCTCGGTACGGCACTCGCCTGCGCGGCCGTGAGTCTTCTCATGGCGTGGCGCTGCCTTTTTCACGATCCGATCCTGCGCATTGACCGAAAGGAAAAGGACAAACTGCATCCCTTCATATTGAAAAAAGCGTTTCGCATCGGCTGCCCGGTGGCACTGCAGGAAGTGTTCCTGTGCGCTGCCATGGTCGTTTCCACGCGAATCATCGCGCCGCTCGGCGCGGTGTCGGTCGCGGCCAATTCCTTTGCCGTCACGGCCGAGGGCTTCTGCTATATGCCGGGCTTCGGCCTCGGCGCTGCGGCGGCCACGCTCGTCGGACGCAGTATCGGCGCGGGACGCGGCGAGCTTGCCAAAGCGCAGGGCAACATCTGCACCGCGCTCGGAGCCATCTTCATGGCGGCCACGGCGGGGCTCATGATGCTCCTCTGCCCGTGGGTATTCCGCCTTCTCACGCCGGACACCGAAGTCCAGGCCCTCTCGGTGCGTGTGCTGCGCATCGGCCTTCTCGCAGAACCGCTCTACGGCGTATCCATCGTGGCGGCGGGCGCGCTGCGCGGCACGGGCGACACCCTCGTCCCGAGCCTCATGAATCTCACAAGCATCTGGATCGTCCGCCTCGGCCTCGCTCTTCTCCTCGTCGGAAAGTACGGTCTCGCCGGCATGTGGACGGCCATGGCAGCGGAACTGTGCGTCCGAGGCCTCCTGATGCTCACCCGTCAGCTGACAACAAAATACTATGCAGTATATAAAAAAGAACCGACTTGAAGCTCAGTCGGTTCTTTTCCTATGCTTTGTCAGCACGTTATGCCGTAGATGTGCGGGTGCATGTCGGAGTATTGTTCTTCCTCCCACCAGCGGGGGCCGCCGTCCCAGTTTTCGAGAATGAACTTCTGCCCCCAGTCATCGATGATGATCTGGTTGCCGTCTTCATCTACGCCGTTCGTGCCGCCGGGCATGTAGTACATCTCGAAGAAGTCGCGCATCTCGTAGTAATATGAGTTATAGCGCCAGATGCCGCCGGACGGCTCGCAGCCTCTGTAGAGGAAGAGCGTCGTATTCGGCAGTGCCTCGGCAAGCTGCCGCTGCTCCGAACCGGAGAGCGGTGCGCTCGGGTACCAGAGAAGCTCCACCTGCGTGAGATTTGGGAGCACTGCCCAGGCGTTGTCGTGCGTCACTTTTGTATACGGCATGTTGACGGCCTTGAGTTCGGGGCACTCCAAAAGCGGCGAGAGATCGGTAACATTCGTCTGAAACATCTCCAGATACCGCAGCTCCTTGAGCTGCGCGAGCGGCGAAATGTCCTCCACCGGGCACTCGGCGATGATGAGGTAGGTCATGTGCGGCATGTACTGCAGGAAGCTGAGATCTGTGATGCACATGTGCCCGATGTCGAGCCCCCGCAGATCGGTGCAGTATTTCCAGCAGTCGATGTCGTCGTCGGTGAGGTATACCTTGTTGTCGCCCCACGCGGCGGCGATAAAGTACGTGGCGTCCGTGCGCAGATAGTAGCTGCCGAAATACACCTTCCAGACCACGCGGATGTTCTCGTATTTCTGATTGAGTGCGTTCAGCTCCTCATAGGAGAGGTTCGTGTCGCACATCTCCACCTTCGTGAGCTTTGGAAGCTCTGCAAACGCCGCTTCAAGCGCTGCTACGTCGGTGATGGTGCAGTTGTTGAGATCGAGCGTCTCCGTGTTCCAGTCGACCGTCTGCCCCTCAACGGTGACTGTCCAGTTCACGGTCAGATTCTCGTGCGCTTCGATGAACGCGAGCCGCTCCGAAGCGGGCGCGGCGCAGCCGGTCATATTAACAGAACGCAGATAAGGGAAGAGCGAATAGGCCTTTTCCAGATCGGTGAGCGCTGCGCTGTCCTCACCCTCCATGGAGATCTCGAGAATCTCGTTCGAGTAGCGCTTCGTGCCGACCGTAACGTTCCAGCGGAACGAGATGCCGGGCCACGCGGCGGTGAGCGCGAGCTGCTCATCGATCGTGAGCGCGGCGTCCGGAAGATTTACCGCGGAAACATAGGGGAAGTGGGAAAGCTGAGCTTGCAGTTCATCCCCGGTCACGGCAGTGCCCGTGATGTTCAGCTCCGAGCTGCTCACATCAAACCACTCTCCGCCGATGCAGAGAGAATAGGTGACAGAGCATTCCGGCAGCATTGTGCGGAGCGTTTCCATCGCCTCGGGCTGCGTGCAGTGCGTCACGGTGAGCGAGCGGAGATTTTCAAAAAGCTCCATGTTCTCCCAGTCGGACGGGAGATCCTCGAGCGTGAGCGCTTCCGTGGTGCTGTCATAGGGCTCATCGTTGAGGTAAACATTGTAGAGCACAGTGCAGGCAGGATGCGCGGCGCGGAATTCATCAAGTACCTCGGCCGTGAGACGGCAGCCGCGCAGGTCAACCTCCGCGAGATTTTCACATTCGTCGAGTGCGGAGAGATCATCGATCTCGCGGTTGGACAGATCGAGTTTCACGGCATCCACCGCGACCAGATCCTCCCCGAAGCGCGTATACTGCTTGGAAATATACACGCCCGCCGCCACGGCGAGCAGCATCAGCACGACCGCGCACACCACGAGAACACGCGAAAGTACGGATTTTTTGTCTTTTTTCTTTTCGGTAGTTTTTTCCGCCATGTCAGTAGCCCCAATATTTTTTGTGCAGAGCGGCAAGCTCTTCCTCACTCTTGCGGGGAACGGTGTTGCCTTTGATATCCATGTAGTACATGTGGAAGGCATCGCGCATGGCGTAGTAATCCTCGTCATAGCGCCATGTGCCTCCGGTGGATTCATCGCCGACCTGGTACCAGATCTCGGTGTTCGGCAGCGCCTCGCGCAGCGCATCGATCTGCGCCCACGAGAGGTTCGTACCGGTGATCCAGAGCCGCCGCAGCCATGTCATCTGCGAGAGCAGATCATAGAGCGCATCGGCGGGCATATAGGTATAGCAGAGATTCAGGTCGCGCAGCGCCGTACAGCCGAGTATCGGCGTGAAGTCCGTCGCGCACGAGCCGAAAAGCTCCAGCCACTCCAGCTCCTTAAGACCGGAAAGACACGAGAGATCCATAAGATTGTTGTCGGCCAGTATAAGATATTTGAGATGCGGCATATCCGCAATAAAGGAAATGTCGCCGAGATGGACATGCCCCAAATCGAGCGCGGTAAGGTAGCGCATATATTTGAGCGCGGCGGGACCGGCCTGGTGCCAGCCGTACCGGACGCCCGCGTCGGCGTTCGTGATGAAGTAGTCTGCCTCCGTGGAGGAGAGAAAGTTATAGATACTGACCTCCCACACAAACACAATGTCGGGATAGGCGTCCTGAAACGCTCCGAGCTCCTCATCCTTCAGAGAGCAACCCGTCATATCCACGCGGCGGAGGTTCGGCAGCAACGGTATGGCCTCCATGAGCGCCTCACCGCAGTCCTCAATCTTCATGTCGCGAAAATCGAGCTCCTCGGCGCCCCATTCAACCGTTGAGCCGTAGATTTCCAAAGGCGCTGGGGTCGGCGTGGGCTCGGGCGTCGGCTTCGGCGTCGGCACCGCCGTCGCGGAGGCCGATGCTTCTAAGACGAGCGAGGGATCCGATTCGTTCGTTCCGCAGGCCGAGAGCAGCAGAACCGCGCACAGGAGCAGAAGATAAAGTGTATATTTCTTCTTCATATCGTCACTCGGCAATGATGATTTGATTTCCGTTCTCGTCCACGCCATTCGTTCCGCCGGGCATGTAGTACATACCGAAAACATCACGCATTTCATAGTAACGCTCGTGCTCGCGCCATGTGCTGCCGGTCGGCTCGCCGTGCGGCGCGAGATACATTTCGGTTTTCGGCAGCGCCTCCTGCAGCTCTGTGAGCTGCTCCGAGGTCATATTGTTGCCGCAGTACCACAGCCGCTCGAGCTGCGGCATTTCCTTGAGAACCTCCAGACACTTCGCCGGGCGGCAGTAGATGTACGAAATGTTCAGATCCGTGAGATTCGGACAATTTTTGAGCGGAGAGATGTCCTCACACTTCGTCCAGAACATTTCGAGATATTTGAGCTCTTTGAGCTCACCGATGGGCGTGATGTCGTTCACGTCCATTTCCACGATGATGAGATACTGAAGATGCGGCACATAGCGCAGGAAGCTCAAATCGGTGATCTGCTTGTGCCCGAGGTCGAGCGCAATGAGATCGGGGCAGTACTTGAGTACCTCCATATCGTAGCTGTGGATCGGAAAATCATTGCGCACGCGCGCGGCGATGAAGTTCGTGTCATCTGTGCGGAGCGAAAATTCGGAAAAGTATACGCACCAGACGAATCTCACATCCTCGTGACGGTTGTTGAGCTCGTCCATATCCACGTTCGATATGCCGCAGTTGCACATCACGACTTTCTCCAGGAGCGGGAACTCTTCGAGAATGTCCTCAATTTCCGAAAGACGGCTCACATCAAGCGGCGTATTGCTGAAGTCCAGCTCCACGGCATCCGTGGAGACGACCTGCCCGTAAACGGTGCGCTCGTATACGACCACAGCATCGGTCGATGCGCGAAGGGCGGCGGTTTCCTCATCCGTGAGCGAGCAGCCGGTCACATCGAGCCGCTCCAGGGCGGGAAAGCGGAAGAGGCTGCCGCAGATGGTTTCGGCATCGGCGGTCGACAGCTCGCGACCCGCGAAGGAGATCTCCCTCGCATTGCAGGGAAACACCCCGCCGAGCAGCGAAACATTCCACGAAAAGGCGAGCTCCGGAAACTCGGCCGTGAGCGCATCCTGCATCTCATCCGACACGGCGTCTCCGGTGAATACGACTTCCTCCAGCTCCGTGAGATAGGGGAGCTTTTCCTCGACCTCCTCGAGAGAAACTCCTGCGTCGAGCACGAGCCGCTTCGTGCCGAGCGGAGCATCTTTCGCGCCGAAATGCACATAGGCGCGCAGCGTGATGTCGGGATACGCATCGCGCAGCGCGAGAACGGCGGCATAGTCCGTGCACTCGCGCGCATCCACGCACTCGGGTGAGAGGAAGTATGCAAAGAGCGCCACATCGTCCTGCGTGAGTGAGCGCACCGTCACGGTCGTTTCCGTGCAGTCGTGCGCGCCGTCCGAGAGCGGGACATTCCACAAAATCGTTTTGTCCGGATACTGCGCGGAGAGCGAATCGAATTCCGCCGCCGTGAGCTCACAGCCGCGAAAATCGAAGGCGTCCGCGCTCCGCTCAAACCGCTGCCCGTCGACAACGACATAGGTGCAGAAATACCACACCGCCGCCGTAATGAGCGCCGCCGGGATCAGCAAAAGGAAAAGACGGGATTTTTTATGCTTCAACCCAAAGGCCTCCTTCGCCTGCGGACATCAAAGGTCCCACGGGCGGAGCATATACAGATTGAACCGCCGCTCATACTCCAGCGAACTGCTGCCCTCGTGTCCGGGATAGATCTCATAATCGCCGGGCAGGTCGCGCAGCTTGATGAGCGAGTGGCTGAGCTCAAGTGAGCTGCTGCCCGGGAAATCGTAGCGTCCGACCGAAAGGCGGAAGAGCGTATCGCCGGTGAATAGGCAGTCCTCGATGCGGAACGTAAGTCCGCCGGGCGTGTGGCCGGGCGTCTCGATCACATCAAAGGTGAGTGCTCCCGCTTCGATAATATCATCCTCGCGCACGAATACGGTGTCGTCCGGCGGGTCAAGCTCGAAGTCCTCGTTGCCGAACATCTCGTTGCCGATATCGACGGAAAGGTCGGCATGGGACATATACACCGTCGCACCGGTCGCATCGTAGATCTCCTCGAGACCCATGCAGTGGTCAAAATGGCCGTGCGTGATGAGAATGGCTTTCACATGTAACTTGCACCGCTCGATGTAGTCCAGGATCAGATTGGAATCTGCACCGGGATCGATGACGGCGGCGTCGAGCGTTGCCTCATCCGCCACCACATAGCAGTTTGCCTGCAGGTATCCGACTTCAATGGCTTTGATCAGCATAATGTACTCCTCCTAAACGATTGATGTGAGTCAGAGTTCTTTCGTGTCTAAAAGAATGGTGACCGGGCCGTCGTTTACGGACTCTACGAGCATGTCCGCCCCGAACTCGCCGGTCTCCACGTGAAACCCCGCCTCGCGGCAGAACGCAATGACTTTTTCATAGAGCGGGATGGCCGTCTCGGGCCGAGCGGCGGCCGTGAAAGCGGGACGGCGCGAGCGGCAGTCGGCAAAGAGCGTAAACTGGCTCACGATCAGAAGCTCCGCGCCCGCATCGGCGGGACGGACATTTATTTTCCCGTTTTCATCTTCGAATACGCGCAGTCCGCAGATGCGGTCGGCAATTTTCGCCGCCTCGCGTTCGGCATCGTCCGTGTGGACGCCGAGCAGCACGAGAAAGCCCGGGCCGATCTTCCCGAGCGTTTCGCCCGTGCCGTTTCGCGTGACGCATGCGTTCTTTACTCTTGTTACAACAGCTCGCATATTTTATCTCCTCTGCCGGTCACCCGTTGCCGCGGTCGATCTCACGCACGCCGCCGAGCGAGCGGATGCGCGTGATGACGAGCCGCAGGGAGGCAAGATCCGGCACTTCGGTCGTGACATAGATGAGCGCGTTTCCCTCGGGGAGCGAGCGGGCATTGAGCGAGCGCACTTTCGCGTTGAGCGCATTGAGCACTGCCGCGATGTCGAGCACGAGCCCGTTGCGGTCGCGCGCGAGGATGCGGAGCGTCGTGGCATACAGCCCGAGTGTCTTGTCCGCCCACGAAACATTGAGCCAGCGGCCTTCTTTTTCGCTTTTGCTCAGAGCATTGAGATAGTTCGGACAGTCGGCGCGGTGGATGGATACGCCCTGCCCGCGCGTGATGAAGCCGACGATCGGGTCACCCGGCACCGGCGTGCAGCAGCGGGAGAACTTGATAAGGCAGTTGCCCATGCCTTCCACGAGGACGCCCTGCACGGCCTTGGTGTTCTGCGGCTTATAGCGTTCGGCTGCTTCGTTTACCTTGTCGAGCTCGCTCTTGTGCGCCTGTGCCTGTGCGCGGGCGGCACGCGCTACTTCGTCCTTGAAGCGGTTGACGGCGCGCGTGCAGGTGATGCCGCCGTAGCCGATGGCGGCGTACATATCGTCGAGGCTCGTGACCGAGAGCTTCTGCAGACAGGTGTGCAGCAACTCGTCATCGTCGAGATACGCCGTGGTGAGACCCGCACGGCGCAGCTCGCCCTCGAACATTTCCTTGCCGCGGACGATGTTGTCCTCGCGCCGCTCTTTCTTGAGCCACTGGCGGATCTTCGAGCGCGCGGAGGTGGATTTGCAAAGCGTCATCCAGTCGCGGCTTGGGCCGGGCGCGGATTTGGAGGTGATGATGTCGACAATGTCGCCGTTCTGCAGCACATAGTCAAAGGGCACGATGCGCCCGTTGACCTTCGCGCCGATCATGCGGTTGCCGATGGCGGAGTGAATGCCGTAGGCAAAGTCGATGGGGCACGCCCCGGCGGGCAGGTTCACCACGTCGCCCTGCGGCGTGAATACGAATACCTCATCGTCGAACATGTCCATTTTGAGGTCATGGACAAAGTCCTGCGCATCGCTGTCCTGCTGCGCTTCGAGCAGGCGGCGGATCCAGGCAAACTTTTCCTCGTCGCCGGTACGCACACCGGCCTCGCCGGACTTATACTTCCAGTGCGCGGCGACGCCGTATTCGGCGGTGCGGTGCATTTCCCATGTGCGGATCTGCACCTCAAACATGATGCCCTCTTCGCCGAGAACGGTGGTGTGCACGCTCTGATAGCCGTTCGGCTTCGGCGTGGCGACATAGTCCTTGAACCGACCCGGCACGGGACGGAACATATCGTGGATGTGCCCGAGCACGTTGTAGCAGTCGGGAATATTGTCCACAATGACGCGGAATGCGCACAGGTCGAAAATCTCATCCAGCCCGCGCTTCTGCGTGTACATTTTGCGGTAAATGCTGTAGGTGTGCTTGATGCGGCTTTGCACCGTGGCGTGAATATTGTATTCCGCGAGGCGGTCTGTGATGGTCTTTTCCACGTGCGCCATGAATTTGTTGAGCTCGTCCGATTTACTGTCAAGGTAGATGATGATCTCACGGTAGCCGTCGGGATCGAGGTATTTGAGCGACAGGTCCTCCAGCTCCCATTTGATGCGCTGCAGGCCGAGACGGTGCGCAATGGGCGCGTAGATCTCCATCGTTTCAAGCGATTTCTCGAGCTGCTTCTGCGCGACCATGTATTCCATCGTGCGCATATTGTGCAGACGGTCTGCAATCTTGATGAGGATGACGCGGATGTCCTTCGCCATGGCCATGAGCATTTTGCGGAGGTTTTCCATCTGCTCGTCCTCGCGGCTCGTAAACTGCACGCGGGTCAGTTTTGTTACACCTTCGACAATATTCGCCACATCCGCGCCGAACTGGCGGGCAATGTCCTCATGGGTGATAGCGGTGTCCTCAATGCAGTCGTGCAGGAGTGCCGCCACGATGCTGTCCTCGTCGAGCCCCATTTCCGCGCAGATCTTCGCGGCGGCAACGCAGTGCGTCACATACGGTGTGCCCGCCTTGCGTTTCTGCCCGCTGTGGGCGCGGTCGGCCAGCTCAAAGGCCGCCCGGACGCGTCCGAGATCCACGCCGGGGTTATGTTCGAGTATAGTATCGGCCAGCTCTCGATAGCCCTGTTCTACAATATCTTCTGCCATAGTTGAATCTTCCCTTGTGTAAGGCTTTACCGTTCCTCCGTGCGGCGCAGGTCGGTGATGACGAGCTGCACGGTGCGGAGATTTCGAAAATCGTTGATCTGCGGAGCAAAAATCACATCGCAGAGCTGTCCGCTCCGTGCGTCGAGCTCCTGTGCGGTCTGACCGAAAAATACGGCATCGTACCCCTCGCCGAACTTCTCAAGCCGCAGCCGCAGATGCTTTCCGCCGCCGATGGGCGTGACGGTACGAAGCATGACATTTTCCATATAAAAGAGCGGGCGCGGGTTTCCGTTGCCGCACGGCTCTAGAAGGTCAAGCGACTCCACGCCTTCCTTCGTGAGATAATCCGCGCGATCGATGCGAATGTCTGCCTTGAGTTCGGGAGCGGCGTGATCGGAATGCGCAAAATAAAATTCGCGCATACGCGAGCGGAGTGTTTCCACATTCTCCCGCCGCACCGTAACGCCGGCTGCCATGGCGTGGCCGCCGAATCCTTCCAGACAGTCTACGGAGGAAGAGAGCGCCTCAAAGAGGTTGAATGTACCGATGCTGCGGCACGAGCCTTTGCCCACACCGTCGGAGTCGTCAAACGAGATCATGATGGCGGGCACGGAATACTTGTCCGCAAGGCGCGAGGCAACGATTCCGATGACGCCCTGATGCCAGTTTTTTCCGGCAAGCACCAGCGGCGCATCCGGATGTGCACCATACTCTTTCCTGACCTGTTCTTCTGCCTGCCCCCAGATGTTGCTTTCGATGTCCTTGCGCTCCATATTCATTTGGCAAAGTTCATCGGCATAGCGCCTGGCGCGGCCGAAGTCCAGCTCTTCCAGCAGACGAAGAGCAACGAGCGGTCGGCTGAGCCGCCCTGCGGCGTTGATGCGCGGCGCAAGCGCAAAGCTCACATTCGATGCGGTGAAAGGCTTTGCGTGCACTCCGGCGGCTTCCGCCAAGGCCAGGAATCCGGGACGGCATTTTTTGTCGGTGATCTTGCGCAGACCGTGACGCGTGATGAAGCGGTTCTCGCCCTGCAGCTGCATGACATCTGCCACCGTTCCGACGGCGACCAAATCGCTGTAGCGCTCCAGAATGCGGTGCGCATCACCGTCCATCGCGCACACGAGCTTGAACGCCACGCCGACACCCGCAAGCGCAGCCTCCGAATGGTCGGTGCCCGCATAGGGGATCTTCGGATCGACGATCGCAATGACGGTGTCGGAGAGCTGTTCGAGAATGTCATCGCGACTCTCATGGTGGTCGGTGATGATCATGTCCATGCCGAGCTCGGCGGCATGGCGCGCTTCGTCGATGTTCGTAATGCCGCAGTCCACCGTGATGATGAGCGAAACGCCCATAGCGTGGAGTTTGTCGATGGCGGCGTTGTTGAGACCGTAGCCTTCGGTGAGGCGGTCGGGGATATAGCTCTCACAGGTGAGACCCTTCCCGCGGAGGTAATCCGAGAGAAGGCAGGTGGAGGTGATGCCGTCCACATCGTAGTCGCCGTATACGGCAACATGCTCGCTGTTCGTAATGGCGTGCTGAATGCGGTTGACCGCAGCACCCATTTCCGGCAGCTTGAACGGGTCGGAGAGAATCTCCTCACCACCGCGCAAAAATTCCCGCGCATCCGCAGGTTCCGTGATGCCACGCAGCTGCATTACCGCAGCGAGCAGCGGCGTACACCCGTCGCGGAGCAGAGCCTCGGACAATTCCGCGCCATGCTCCGGCACATTCCAGTTTGCGTACTTCATTTTTCCTTTGTATCTCCGATTTCGTTCCACTGATTATCAGCAGAGATCATTTGGTTTTTAGGCAATATGATCTGCCAATTATATTTTTAACACTTTATTCTATCAAATGCGGATGTAAAGTGCAACTGAAAATTAAAAGGCTTGGAAAATCAATGGATCCCGTGGTTGGTGTTGGGGTGATGTGCAACACCTGTGCAACGGGACCCATTTGTTTATAC
>CAVGGQ010000008.1:0-37516 GCA_963628785.1 Oscillospiraceae bacterium
GCGCCCGCCGAGCTTTGTGCTTTTGCGGATCTCCGATGCATTATGCTCCATGTTTGCGCTCCTTTCCGATGACGAACCACAGGAAAACGACCGACGCCGCGAATGTGAAAAGGGCGATGAACTGCGAGGTGGAAAGCACCCCGACCGCCCCGCGCGGATCGTCGCGGAGAAATTCAATAAGAAAGCGTCCGACGCTGTAGAGAAGAAGATATACGCCCGCGAGCAGCCCCCGCGCGTGCTTTTTGCGGTCAAGGAGCAGCAGAAGCGCCGCGAGGAGAAAATCGCCCAGCGCGGAGAAAAGCTGCGTCGGCCAGAGCGGGATGCCGCTCGGCGCAGAGCTCACGGCGGGGAAGACCACGCCGAGAATGCTGTCTGTCGCCTTGCCGTAGCAGCACCCGGCGAGAAAGCACCCGATGCGCCCGAAGCCCTGCGCGAGCACCGCGCCGGGCATAAAGCAGTCCGCCCAGCGGAGAAAAGGCAAATCGTGCCGGCGGCAATAGAGATACGCGGCGCCGATCGAGCAGATCATCCCGCCATATACCACAAAGCCCTCCGAGCCGAGCGTGCCGAGCGGATCGGCGGCAAAGGTTTTCCAATGCGCGAGAATATAGAGCATCTTCGCCCCCGCAAAGCCCGAAACGAGCACGAGCAGAAGAACCGCATTGACGCGCGAAGAATCAAATCCCATGCGATCGCCGCGATGCCATATGACAAAGAGCGCCGCTGCGATGCCGATGCCGATCATCAGCCCGTAGCCGTGTACGGAGAGCGAGCCGATCGTGAAGATGGTAGGACACATGCTTCAGCCCTCGCTCGGCAGCACATACGCGCCGCACGGACGGATGCGCAGCTCAAAGGTCGCCCCCCTGCCGTAAAAAGCATCCATGCGGGTGCGGAACGCATTATAGTCCTCCTCCGGCACCAGACACTGGATGCACCCGGCAAACCCGCCGCCGTGGATGCGCCATGCACCCTTCCCGGCGAGCAGCGCCTCGGCGCGGTCAAGCGCTTCGGCCACCTCCGTGCGCTCCGGGTGCGCCGTGGGCACGATGTTTCGCAGAAGATACCGCGATGAGTGCCCGGAGGCATTCATGTTTTCAATGTAGGCGGGCATATTGCCGCTGCGGAGCGCCTCGGCCATGCGGTCCACGCGCTCGTCCTCCGCAAAGAAATGCTCTGCGCGGTCGGCGGCGATGGGGGAGAGAGAGGCGGCAATTTCGCCGCGTTTTTCCGCAAAATCCCCGGCACGCACGAAGCGCAGCACGCTCTGTCCGAACACATGAGCGACGGCCGCCATGTCCTTCGGAATGGCGGCGTAGTCGGCGGTCAGGTCGTCGTGGCGCGTGTTTGTGTTTACTGCGCACAGCACATAGCCGTTTTTGCGGAAGTCGAACCCGATGCGCTCCACGGCGGGATCGTTCGCATCAATGAAGTCGATTTTCGCAATGCCACCGCATGCGCTTGCCGTCTGGTCGAGCAGCCCGCTCGGCTTGCCGAAATAGTCGCGCTCGGCACTCTGCCCGATTTTGACGAGCGTGACGGAGTCCTGAAGACCGCCGTTGCAGAGCGCGGAAAAGACGGCACCGATGAGGATCTCAAAGGCCGCGGACGAAGAGAGCCCGCCGCCCGCCGGGACCTGCGAATGCACGCAAGCGCGAAACCCGCCGACACGCAGCCCGTGCCGGACGAACCCGGCAGCCACGCCGCGAAGGAGCGCGGCGGTCGTACCGGTCTCCTCGGGATGCACCTCGAGCGAATCGAGCGTAATGCGCACGAGCCCAAAGCCGTCCGAGAGAAGCTCGATGACGCCGTCTTCTGTGCTTGCGGCTGCGGCGGCAATGTCGAGCGTGACCGCCCCGCACAGCACCTTGCCGAGCTGATGGTCGGTGTGGTTTCCCGCAAGTTCCGTGCGCCCCGGTGCGCTCAAGAGGATGGCACCGTCCGTATCGCCGAACGTCTTTTCAAACTCCTCGCAAAGCGAGATGTAGCGAGCGCGCGATGCGTCTGCCTCGCCGTAAAGATAGGAGAGCGATGCATCCAGAGCACCGCTCTGCAGCGCGGCTTTCTGTTCCGATATGTGCATAAGGGATCACCTCAAATGAATTTATTTAAAATAATTTATAGGTTGATTGTAAAATGAAGTTGGACACTTAAAAGAAAAATCCATAGTGATGTACCCGCATGATAAAATGGAGTTGCTACACAACATTTATCAAGGGAGGGCAATCACTATGGACTGCCATCATTATATCACAGATCTGCCAGAACGCAAGCGTGGACAGCATCTTCAGCGAGAAGAAAGAGGTGCAATCCAGGCTTTGAAGCGGCAAGGACTGTCCAACAGAGCCATTGCCAGAGAACTGGGCTGTTCTCCTACCACGGTTGGGAACGAGCTGCGGCGTGGCACACCGCCCCGCAAGTCGAACAAAGGTCGTGCTCCTGGATACAGTGCCAAGCGTGGAGAAGCTGTGTACCGTGCCAATCGGCTCCGTTCCCGGAAACCGCACAAGCTGCTTTCCTGTGGTGCGTTCGTATCCTGGGTTACTTCTCAGGTCAGAGAACACAAGTGGTCTCTGGATGCCTGCACCGGCTACGTAAAACGCCACAGTCTGTTCTCAGCCGATGAGATGGTCTGCACCCACACACTCTACAATGAAGCGTGGGCTGGCAATCTTCCCATCGGGATCATGGAACTGCCGGAAGCAGTGAAGCGGAAGCGTACGCAATCCGTCAAACCCCGTGAAAACAAGAAAAACTACGGCAAAAGCATCGATTTGCGGCCTGAAATAGCTTCTCAGCGCACGGAAGAAGGCCATTGGGAGGCCGATACCGTGGTCGGTAAACGTGCCGGAAAGGATGCCGTTGTGTTCTCCCTTCTGGAAAAGAAGACGGAAAACTATATGGCTTTTTTGATTCCGGGAAAGACCAGCGAAGCTGTCATGGCTGCCATGCAGATGCTCAAAGCGGAATATGGCGACCACTTCGCTGAGGTGTTCAAGACCATTACCGTTGACAATGGATCTGAGTTTGCGGATTTTGCACAGTGCGAAGCTTGGGGTACTGAGGTGTTCTTTGCCCATCCTTACACATCATGGGAACGGTCTCAGAACGAACGCCACAACGGTCTGTTCCGTGCCTTCGTTCCCAAAGGTGCTTCCATGCAGAACTACTCGGCTGAGTACATTCTGTCGGCTGCTGATGAGCTGAACTCTCGTCCCAGAAAGAAACTGGGATACGCAACACCGGAAGAACTGTTCGATTCGTTCCTTGACCGGGTCTACTACGTGGGTAGCAAACCCGCCTGACCCCGTCAAGGACAAGCGGCTATGCCGTGCCTGCGGCATCCTTGACTGTGCCAGTCGTGCTTGCTGTATGGTAGTCAAGTCCGGCTTACGCCGAATAATTTTTATTCATGCGGGTGTCCAACTTGCACTTGCAATTTACGAAAATAATTTATATAAATTTCTTTATAAAAAGATCTTCTTTTATTATAATTCGCCGTTGCGTGAATTGTCAATCAATGCTATATATTTATTATGCACGAAATACATAGGCAGCACCGCAAAACGGTACAGCCTATAGGAACGCTCAATATTTTGAGGGGAGCGAATGAACATGCCCGAAGAAAAAAAGAGCGCGCCGGAGCTTTCCCGCCGCGACAATGTACTGATGGTCATCAAGTATCTCATGTGTACCGCAGGGGCGGGCATCATCCAATTCGTGAGCTTCACGCTGCTCAATACGGTGCTGCACTTCGACCGCCTGCCGCTCTTTTTGAAGCTCTTTCCGAGCACTGCCGTGACGGAGCTCAAGTACGGGCCCTCGTATTTTGTCGCCCTTGTGCTCTCGGTCATCTTCAACTTCACTGCCAACCGCAAATACACCTTCCGAAGCGCGAACAACATCCCCGTTGCCATGGCCAAAGCGCTCGGCTACTATATCGTCTTCACGCCGCTCTCTATCTGGTGGGGCGAGGCACTTGCGCAGCACGGCTGGAACGAATTCGCCATTCTCATCCCCACGATGATCGTCAACGGCGTTACCGAGTTCCTCTTCAACCGCTTCTTCGTCTTCCGCGACTCCATCAACACCGCCGTAAAAGAAAAAGAGCCGGAGAAGGAATAAAACACAGCTTTTTGAAAAACAAAGCGCCGAAGCGGAATTTCCACCTCGGCGTTTCGGGTTATGAGCTCTTTTTTACTTTACGGCTGCGACAGCTTCCGCAACAGCGTCGGCTCCGACGCCGGCCGTTGCATCGATGGCGTAGGCGTAATCGCCGCTCGTCCAGATGGCGCAGAACACGTTCTCGCCGTCGCCCTTTTCGGTCACTGCGACATCGCCGACGGTGACTTCCTCGGTGACTGCGTAGGTGTTGTAGTCGCCGCTCACATCGTCCGCACCGGGAGCCTTGCGGATGACGATCTCGTTGTCACCGTAGACAAGCTCGATCATCGTTTCACCGTTCTCACCGACCATTGCGCGGACAGCGGTCTGTGCAAGTCCGGCAACCGTCTCGGGAGCCTCGATGCCGTAGCCGACGAGCTCTTCGGCGGCTGCGACGGATTCGACACCCTGCCAGGGGTTGGCGATCTGCGTGGTGGCTTCCTCCGCGGCGGTCTCCTCGGCGGGAGTCTCGGCTGCGCCGCAGGCGCAGAGCGCGAATACCATCGCGAGTGCGAGAACCAAAGTCATGATTTTTTTCATAGTGTTTATCCTCCTTTTTACTTGTTTCCTCTTGTGCTTATAAGACGAACTCCCCGGGAAAATGTTCCCGTATTTCCCCGAAAAATTCAACCTGTCGAATACTACCATAACACGCCGCACATTGCAACATAAACTTTGCAAAGCGCCGTTTGACACATCCGCCATCTTGTCACAAAACCCTTTGCGACGCTTGACTTGACGATTTTTTCGGGGTATATTTTTCCTTGAAAAATCAGTGAAATGCATAAAAAGTTCTGCCATATTCCGTCATATACACCAATAGAGCACGGCACATTGCGGACGGAATTTTTGGGACGGAAAGGAATCACGCCATGAACATCACAGTCTATCTCGGCGCACTGGAGGGAAACGACCCCACACTCAAAACGGCTGTCCAGGAGCTCGGCACATGGATCGGCGAGAGCGGGAATGCGCTCGTCTACGGCGGCTCCAAGAGTGGCCTTATGGGCGTGCTCGCCGAGAGCGTCATCACATCCGGCGGCCGGGCTACCGGTGTTGAGCCGCAGTTTTTTGTGGATGCCGCCGTGCAGTACGAAGGGCTCACCGAGCTCATCGTAACGCAGGATATGTCTGAGCGGAAGGCAAAAATGATCGAGCTCGGTGATGCGTTTATCGCCTTTCCCGGCGGTACGGGCACGCTCGAGGAGATCACGGAGATCATGTCGAAAGTGTCGCTGCGCCACCTCGACGCACCGTGCATCCTCTATAATCTCCACGGCTACTATGACGGACTCAAAACCCTGCTGCAGCATATGATCGACATGGGACTGTCCTCGCCCGAACGGCAGGAGGGCATATACTTTGCCGATTCCCTCGCGGAGATCCGCGCCATACTCGCACAATAAGAAGGCATACGGAAAATGATCGGACTCGGGACCGTCCTCAACTGCGCCGGTATCGTCGCCGGCGGGATGATCGGACATTTTGCGGGTAAATTATTCAAAAGCGAACAGCAGGAATCGCTCAACAAGGCCTGCGGCGTGAGCGTCCTCTTTATCGGCGTCGCCGGCGCGATGGAAGGCATGCTGAGCATCGAAGGGTCATCCGTTACGAGCGGGAGATCGATGCTTCTCGTGCTCTGCCTCGCCCTCGGAACGATCCTCGGCGAATGGATCGGCATCGAGCGCGGTTTTGAGCGCTTCGGCGAGTGGTTGAAGCGAAAAACCGGCAGCGAAGGCGATAACCGGTTTGTTAACGCCTTCGTCACCGCATCGCTTACGGTGTCCATCGGCGCCATGGCAATCGTCGGAGCCATTCAGGACGGCGTCTCCGGCAACTATTCGACGCTCGCCGTCAAGGCAGTCATCGACCTTATCATCATCGCCGTCATGACATCGTCCATGGGCAAAGGCGCCGTATTCTCCGCTGTGCCGGTGTTCGTTTTCGAAGGTGCCATCACGCTGCTCGCACGGCTCGTCGCCCCCGTGATGACGGACACGGCGACGTCGTATCTCTCGCTCGTCGGCTCCACGCTCATCTTCTGCATCGGCCTGAATCTCATTTGGGGAAAACAGATCAAGGTCGCCAATATGCTCCCGGCTGTATTTCTCGCCATCGCGGCGGCATACGTCCCTTGGAGCTTCTGACACGGCACATCCTGAAATACAGAGGGGAAATAGAATGGAGAAAATCAAGAAAAACTTCGGCTTTGGCTGCATGCGCTTTCCGATGAAGGACGGCGAAGTGGACATCGAGGAAACCAAACGCATGATCGACGCCTTTCTGGAGGCAGGCTTCAACTACTTTGACACAGCTCACGGCTACCTTTCCGAGAAAAGCGAAACGATCCTGCGCGAGTGCCTCACATCCCGATATCCGCGCGAGAGCTATGTCCTCACGGACAAGCTGAGCTCCAACTACTTCAAAACCGAAGCGGACATCCGCCCAATGTTCGAAAAGCAGCTCGAAGCGTGCGGCGTGGACTATTTTGACTTCTATCTCATGCACGCGCAGGGACTCGTGAACTATGGCCATTATAAAGAATGCCGCGCGTACGAAACGGCCTTCGCCCTCAAAGCGGAGGGCAAGATCCGCCATGTCGGCATCTCCTTCCACGACCGCGCCGAGGTACTCGAACAGATCCTGACCGAGTACCCGGATATCGAAGTCGTGCAGATCCAATTCAACTATGCCGACTACGATGACCCCGCCGTACAGAGCCGCAAAGTGTACGAAGTGTGCGTTAAGCACCAAAAGTCCGTTATCGTCATGGAACCCGTCAAGGGCGGCAACCTCGTGAAGCTGCCCGATGAAGCCAAGGCAGTGTTCGAATCGCTCCGCGGCGGCAGCCCGGCAAGCTATGCCCTGCGCTTTGCCGCAGGCTTCCCCGGCATGATGATGGTGCTCTCCGGTATGAGCAGCATGGAGCAGGTACGCGACAACATTTCGTTCATGGCAGATTTCAAGCCGCTGACCAAGGAAGAAATGCAGGCTGTGCATAAAGTGCAGGAGATCTTCCGCAGCAAGCATCTCATTCCCTGCACATCCTGTCGCTACTGCACGGACGGCTGCCCGAAGCACATATCCATTCCCGACCTTTTTGCCACCATGAATGCCAAGCAGATCTATCACGACTGGAACGCCGACTACTATTATAACGATGTCCATGCCCCGAAGGGGCGGCGCGCGTCCGACTGTCTCAAGTGCGGAAAATGCGAGCAGATCTGCCCGCAGCATCTTCCCATCCGCGATCTTCTGGAAAATGTGGCAAAAGAATTTGAAAAAAATGATAAATCCGAAGAATAAAGGAGCTATAATCATTATGGAACCGAAATTCATTTTGTCCTGCGAATCCACGGTGGATATGCCGTACTCGTACGTAAACTCCCGCAACATTCCCGTACTCTTTTACTCCTATACGGTGGATGACAAAGTGTACACGGACGACATGGGTCGCGACCCGAAAGCGCTTCCGCACTTCTACGAAATGCTCGACGAAGGCAAAATGCCTTCCACCTCGCAGCTGAACGACTTCCAGTATAAGGACTACTTTGAGGAGCTCCTCAAACAGGGCGATGTGCTCCACATTGCGTTCGGCTCCGGCATGACGAACTCCGTGCAGAATGCCAAGGAGGTCGCCGAACTCATGCAGAAAGAGTTCCCCGACCGAAAGCTCATTGTTATCGACTCCTACTGCAGCTCCTCCGGCTACGGCATGCTCGTGGACTACGCCGCCGACATGCGCGACGAGGGCTGCGACATGGAGACCGTCCGCGATTGGGTCGAGGCGAACGCCAAGCGCGTGCACCATCAGTTCTACTCCACCGACCTCAAGTATTTCCGCCGCAGCGGACGCGTGTCCGGCTCCGCCGCCGCCATCGGCGCGGTGCTGAACATCTGCCCGATCATGCGTCTGGACGAGTCCGGTCACATCGTCGCCTACGACAAAGTCCGCGGCAGGAAAAACGCCATTCGGAAGACCGTGGACACCATGGCCGAGCACGCCGAAGGCGGCGAGCAGTACAGCGGCAAGTGCTTCATTTCCCACTCCAACTGCCTCGCGTCGGCCGAAGAGCTGAAAGCGGATGTCGAAGCGCGCTTCCCGAATCTCGCGGGAAAGATCCGGATCTTCGACATCGGCACCATCATCTCCTCTCACTGCGGCCCCGGCACCGTAGCCGTCTACTTCCTCGGCGACATCCGCGCCCCATATGTTAAATGATTAAACACAACCGATAAAAACCGCTCCGTTCAGGCCCAAAAGCCCGATCGGAGCGGTTTTTCTATGCATTGCGTGGGGTTTATTTCTTCAGGACTTTGATGATCTCGCCGATGTACATGGCGTGGAAATCGCGCTCGGGGTAGTTTTCGCCAACGAGCGTCTTGTCAACGAAGCCCTGCTCGTTGAGCTCGCCGACATAGATCTTGCGGCAGATGAACACCATATCCGCCTCGGCCAGATACGCCGTGCCGTCGGCGAAGACCGGCGTCAGCCCCGCTGCAGCGAGCTTGTCGCCGTCGCGTCCGGAGTGCGAACCGATATAGCCGAGCGCCTTGCGGTACTCCGCGGGGAAGTGGCAGACGGTGAAAAGCTCTTCCTTGTCCATAAACTCCTTCGTGTAGCGGCTCGGCCGGACAAAGCAGACGGCCGTCGGCAGGGACATCGGAGAATCCTTCCGTCCCCAGATCGAGCCGAGATGCCCCCATGCGATCGTCATAAAGTTGCAGCCGTCCCGCTCGTTCCCGGCGCCAAGCGCCATCCAGTCCTTCCCGAATGCGGTAAAGGGATACAGTGTAATATCCTGTACGGATACTTCGGTCATTTTGCATTACCTCCTGTGGTCATCATTAAATTCATATAAATATATAAAATAGTATAACACATTTCTCTGCCGAAGGAAACAGCTTCAGCGGCTTTTCATGCGGTAAAAGTGAAAATCACAGCAGCTCCCGCCGCGGCCCAGCGTCTGCGTGCGCCGGAAAGAGATCTTGCGAAGACCTCCGTATGTCACATCGTCCACATCGCAAAAGAGCGGGCAAAGCTCCGGACAGCCGTTTTCCGTGCAGGCGGTGTGCCAAAGGCACTTCGTTATCGTAATGTCATACGAATCTTTGCCGCTCGCCACGGTGCTCTCCTGCAGATCGGTCGTCTTCATGATCGCCAGGAACACCTTGCGGTACACATGGAAAAATCCGGGAATGACCTCCAGCTTTGCCGTGGATGCATGCTTCTTCGCCGCGACAACATCCAGCATATATTTCCGCATCACATTATACGGATCGTCTCCCGAAAAATCGCCGCCCTGAAGCGCTTTCCAAAGTGCAATGCGCGGCAGGATCGTCTGCGCGAGCGTCTTTTGCTGATTTTCCGTCTTGTCCCGCATATCGCCGATGAGCGTCTCCAAGATCTTCTCCTGCGACTCAAACAGCGCCCCGCCGCGCTCACTCCCGAACTCCCCAACCAAAAACGCCCGTATCTGCCCCTGCTGCCGAATTTTCATAAGCGCACCTCCGATAAAAGTTAGCGATGCCTAACTGATGGCTATATTACCATATTCCATCCGGCATAGTCAATCGCTTTTCAACCGATTTGTCTGATCCGCTCCGGAAGTCCGGAATTGCCGTCCATATGTACAAATTTGTGAGCAAAAGTTTGGATTGCCATTTCTCACAATACCTGTTATAATTGGCATACATACCAATGGCATGCAAGCCATAGAAAGAGGTGATGCGATCTTGGATGTTGTTCGCTCGACGAAGAGACGGAGTAAAGCAACGCGCGAAAAGATTTTGCGCGTGTGCGTGAAGCTCTTCTTAGAGCAGGGCTACAAGAACAAGACCATGGCACAGATTCTGGAACAGTCGGGCGTGTCCAGCAGCAGTTTTCAGAACATTTTCCGTGCCAAGGACGGCGTTCTGGTGGAACTTGTGAAGTTCATGTTTTCTGAGCAGTTCGGCGTCGCGGGAAAGCTCCCTCTGGAGAACCTGCCGCCGGTATGCGTGTATGCCTCAGAAACCTCGATCCAGCTCGCCCTGACCGAGATGAACGAGAATCTGCGGGAAATCTACACGGAGGCGTACAACCACGCGGAGGCGCTGGAGTACATTTACGATGAAACGGCGAAGATCCTTTACCGCACATTCGGCCCCTACCAGCCGGATCTCACAGAGCGGGACTTCTACTATCTTGAAGTCGGCTCAGCGGGCATCATTCGCGGGTATATGGCAAAGCCATGCACCAAGGAAGTGACGCTTGAAAAGAAAATCGAGATCTTCCTGCAAATGTCCCTCCGTGCCTATCAAGTCCCGGAAGGGGAAATTACCAAGGTGCTTTCTTTCATTGCTTCGCTCGACATCCGAACGACGGCAAAGAAAGTTATGCATGGTCTCTTTGAAAGTCTTGCAATGCGTTTCGAATTCGCGTAAAGAAAGCAATGCCGATAGGTGGGGATATCCGTGAAACCGACTTTGAAAAGAATTCTAGCGGGAGTGCTGGCCGTGGTGCTCTGTGCATCGACGCTGACCAACATCGCCGGGTTTTACGCCGAGGGCAAAGATCCGCTCTCCCGCATTCAGGATTCCCTTCTTGAAACGGAAGACGAACCTTCCCTGACGGCGGCGGACTACGCGAAGAGAGCCGAGGAAGAGATCGGCGAGCAAAACTACGATGCCGCACTGGAGGATCTGGAGTCGGCGCGCAGCCTGACGGATCCCGAGGACGGCACGACGCTCGGTGCCATGTGGCTGCAGTCGGCGGCAATCTATTACATCCGCGAAGAATATACTTCCTCGCGCGAGTGCACCGACCGGGCGCTGCTTTGCGACCCGAGCTCCGCACAAGCCTATCTCCTCCGCGCACAGCTCTGTCTGGAAGAGGGCAATGCGGGCGACGCCGTTACAGCTCTGGAGATCTACGTATCCATGGAGCCGACGGACCTCTCGACAAAGACCTATCTGGCGCAGCTGTACGAGGAAGCGGAACGCTATGCCGATGCCGAAACCCTCTATGAGCAGCTTTCCTCGGAACAACCGGAAGACGATACCCACCGCATCAACGCGCTGCGCTGTGCTTTTCTTCTCGGCGACTACGAGAAGGCACAGAGCGGCTTTGATGCTTATCTGGCGGATGAAACGAAGGCGGATTCGGAATACCGCGGCCTTGCGGCTTTCCTCTCTGCGGCGAGTGCGATGCAGCTGGGACAGTATGCATCGGCTGTCGCGATGTATCGGGAAGCGGCCGACGCGGGTTACGAAACGGCCGTCTGCTATGAGCAGATGACCGCCTGCGCTTTTGAAGCCGGTGAGTATGAGACCGTTGTCGCCGTTGCGGACGAGATCGCACAAAACGGATGGCAGATGACGGACGAGGCGTCTTTCCTGCGGTATGTCGGCGTTTCGCTCCTGCAGCTCGAACGATTCGAAGAAGCGGTCGAGGCCCTCACAAAATCCGTGGAGGCGGATACCTCCGAGCCGGAAAGCCGGTATTACCGCGGCGTGGCGCTGCTGATGCTCGAGCGCTGCAGCGAGGCGGCCGAAGATTTTACTGCCGCCATCGCGCAGAACTATCGGACACAGTACAGCTACTACAACCGCGGCGTATGCCGCATCGGCACGGAAAACTATGAAGGCGCACAAAGCGACTTCACCGCGGCGATGAACGGCAGCGACGCAGAGCTTGCCCAAACGGCCGGCGATGTTGTGCAGCAGATCACCGAATATCTGGAGAGCCGGCAGTCGGAAGAGCAGACGGACGAAATGCAGCAAAGATAACGCAAGCGCAAAGAGATCACCATCGCAAATCCAAAAAGGAAGGAGATGTCAGAAGTGGAGAAAAAAATGGTCGATAAAAAACGGACGGCCGCCGTGCGATACGGTGTCTGCCTGCTTTTGTCGGCCATGCTTTGCATTTTGATGCAAAGCAAATGTCTCGCCGTCGATGTACCGCTCGACGGTACGGACAGCGGCGAAACGGCGATCACCGTGAGCGAGACTTCGTCAACGGAAGTATCCGAAGGTGCGGCCGTTCCGTCCGGTACGGAAGAGCCGGCCGTGCAGAGCCCTGCGTCCGATTCATCGGACTCCACACAGGATGACACCGCGTCAGGACCGGATGCGGCCGATCACGCATCGGAAGCATCTCCGAAAGACGAAGACAACACAAACGAACAGACTGCCGCAGAGCAGGAGCAGCAGCCGGAGTCCCCCGCACCCAAAGAGCCCGCCGTTGTGACGGCCGCTCTCGGCACGGCCTCCACGACCTCGGGCGATGTTTCCGCGGAAGCGGCCGAAGCCGAAGGCGTGGTCGGGCAGGGCGACACGGCCCGCGATTACGAGACGCTCGCAGGGAGCGTGTACATTCGAGAGATTGGAAAGAACAAAACATACAGCAATGAAGACGACCGGAACGCCATTCAGGCGGCACTGGCCGATGCACTCGTGTACGCGCAGCATATCTGCGAAACGGAAAGCGGTGCCGCTCCCACGGCAACGCTCGTCGTTTCCGACGGAACCTATCAGGGCGGCATTGATCTCACGGAGGACAGCGACAGCTCGCCGCTGACCGACTTCATCAAACAGATCCTGCAGCTGGACGTCGAAAACGGCAAGACCTTCACCATCAACATTGTGGCCGAAGACGCCATGGAAGAAAACGAAGACGGCTCGGTGACCTTCACCGCAGACTCCGAAGGCGGAGCAATGCTCGAGGGCGATGTGAACATCAAAATGGACGGTCTCAACCTCCTCATCGCCGGTCTCTTCTATTCCACAAAAGGTGTCGTAAATGTCGAAGGCGCGAACAGCGTCGAGATCTGCGGCACGGCGCAGGACGATGTCATTCAGGTGGAGGCAGCCAACGTACAGGACCATGTGAGCGTGGATGCGGGCGGAGGAAACGACACCGTGGAGGTGAGCGTCTCAAAGCAGACGGCCTCCTTTGCGGTGGATGTGGATCTCGACAAGGTGCAGACGAGCGTCGACCAGCTTGTCGGGATCACCAAGCTCCTCCGTGACAACAAACCCGAGGAGATGCCGGACGCGCTCTTCGAATTTGCGAAGACCGTGATGGACGGCGTCGACAGCACGCTGCAGACCTCTCTCGGCAAGCTGAGCACCGTGAAGTTGGATGTGCGGCTCGGGGACGGCAACGATACGGCCGATGTAAAGCTGATCGATGCCTCCGACATTATCCCGACCGTCACCCCCGGCGCGGACGCAGCGTCCCCGAACGGCATCGTGAATTTCTGCTTCGATCTGGACATGAACGCAGCCGAAGTCAGCATCGACGGCGGCAGCGGCGATGACACCATCGCGATGCGCGGCGGCAAGGAATGCACGCTGGCGGAGAACCTGACGAAGGCCGTTACGGAGTACATCCTGAAGCAGAATGTCGACCTGCCCGAAACGAACATCACCATTCGGGGCGGCGCGGGCGATGACACCGTCGATGTGAGCACGACTGCAGCCTTCGCGACCCTGGGCAAAACGGCGATCGCCGTTGACACGGGAAACGGATACGACCGGATGCACTTCTCGGGCAAGCTGGATGACGGCGTTTCCGCCGACAGGCGCATCACGGCCAATGCGGATCACACCGAATTCACAGTGAATGCCCTCGCACAGATCACGTTCCTCAAAACCGTCACCGATCTGCTGGATACCGATGATCTCAGCATCGATCTTCGCAAATCGTTTGACATGACGGTCCTCAACGCAGAAGCATACACCGATACCCTCGAAAACAAGCGCAGCGTTCGTGTAAGCGACATCACCCGCGGCGACGCGGCGTCGGACTTCACGAACTACATCCTCACTCCCGAGTTTGATTCCGGATCCAAAGCCGCCGTCAGCTTTGACATAGCCGACACCGGCCTTGTGCTCGAAGGCGAACCGTTCATGAGCAACCTGACGGTCGACCTGAGCGGCGCGCCCAATTCCGGCAGCCTGACGGTGACAAAGCTGAAAGCACCGCAGCTGAACGTGGTGATCTCGTCCGATGCGCTCGACAGCATCGCTCTCGGAGAAGTGACCGGACGCAACGTCCTCGTTTCCCTGAGCGGCACGGACGCGGCGATTGCCGAGATCGACCTCGATGCGGTGCACAGCGACCTAGATGAGGAAGAGAACATCGAAATTCAGCTGGGGCTCTACGAAGCTTCGCGCAGCCTGAAGATCGATGTGACCGGCACCGTTCAAGCGAGCGAGGCCGTGAGCATCCTCTCCGCGCTGACGCTCGACAAGGCTTTCATCCCCGGCGAGGACATCCTCGAAAAATATGCGGGCATCGACTTCAACCCCGTGACGCTGAAATTCGGCGAGTCCGAGATCAATGTCACTGGCACGATCCTCGCGGGCGGCTCGATCGAGATCGCCTCCGATGTGAGCGTGGACATCGATGCAACGAACGGCGTCCTGAGCCTGATCGTCCCTGTGGCGGTCTCCGGCTCGTTCGGCCACTCCAAGGTGCTGGTATCGGGCGACGCAAAACTCGTCTCCGGTTACCGGGGAGAAGAAGCGCCCGGACGCAATGCGGCCGGCATCGTGCTCTCGTCCCGCTCGGCGAACACCCTCACCGCCTCTACGGGCGGCGGCGTGATCCCCTTCTCGCTGGGACTGGGCATGGTCTCCTTTGAAACAAGCACCGTCGTGACCGACAACGCACAGATCCTCTCCGGCGCGGATGTGACAGTCCGAGCCGACAGCTTCCTCTCAAGCATCATCACCGCCACCGGCAAGTCCGGCAATATGTTCAATGTCGATCCGCAGTCCGGCCTGTTTATCACGGCCAATTTCATCCTGACGGAAACGACGGCGAAGGTCACCGGAAAGGCCAATGTCCAAGCGGACGGCGATGTTCGTATCGAGAGTACCGACCGCAGCTTCGTGAATACCGCTGCGGTGGCGATCCCCCAATCCGAGAAGAGCATCTCCGAGCAGTTCGGCATCCTCCGTGGCATCAAGTTTGCGGAGAGCCTCATCGGCGTTAAGGGCGCCGGCAATCAGACTCTCAAGGGCAAGCTTCTTTCCAAGGTGAGCGGCTCGAACGCTCTGGGCAACCTCTTCACCGACTCGACCGCGTCCGCAGATCCCGGCAGCACGAATCAGTATGTCGGCGCGCTGGGCCTGAGTTACATCTCCGAAACCGTGACCGCTCTCGTCGACACGGAAGGCGGCATCACCTCTCTCGGTACTCTGACGGTCGGCGCAAACGGTGAGACCATTTCCCGTATCCGCGCGGACGGTTCTCTCTACAAGACCCCGCTCGGCGTGAAGGAGCAAGTCCCGCAGAAGGCTCTCGGCGCGGCTGCTGCCGTGTCGATCCTCGACCGGGAAAATCTGGCGGAGATCGCCGACGGCACGATTCGTACCGGCGGCCTGGATGTCCGTTCGGAACTCGGCTCCTCCGCAGCGGAAATGATCGTCAAAGCCGGTCACGTTCCCACGGACAAGGAAACGACCTTCGGCCTCGCAGGCGCCATCGCCGTGAACTATGTCTCCGTCACAAACACGGCCCGCATCGGCAAGGATGCGGATTATACCGTGACCGGCGGCAGCATTTCGGCGGAGTCCCTCGGCAAAGGCAACTTCCTTACCGTGGCAGACGCATCCGGCAAACGCGCTCGCCTGAGCATCCCGCTCGGCCTCGTGACCGTTCCTCTCAAACCGGCGTATGAATCCGCACCGGACAGCACCGGCGTGGGCGCAGGCGTAGCTGTCGAAGTGCTGGGCATCAGCGTCGATGCCGTCATCGAGGACGGCATCGACTTCCGTGCCGCCGTACTCGATCGCATCCGCGTAAATGCCGATTTTGACGGCGACAGTCTCGTTCGCGCCGACGCAGGCTCGGCCGGCGGCACTGCCATTGCTCCGGTCGTAACGGCTCTCGTGAGCAGCGTGAGCGTTAAGGCAAGCCTCGGCAGCGGCGACGCACTGACGAGCACGGGCGACGCCGACATTACGGCAAACTCCAAAATGGAACGCCACCTCGTGTCCAACGCCAAGTCGGTGGCCGAGAAGGCGGGCCTCGGAGCCGCCATCGGCGTGTCTGTCATTGACGACAGTGCCGAAGCCGAACTGGATCGCAGCGTAACGGCGGCGAACATCACGGTGCAGGGCACCTCCGTCAGCCGTCTGTGGCAGAAGATCTATGCCGGCACCAACGGCGCAACGCCCCCAGCAAGCAAGAAAACGGAAAGCTCCGAGAGCGGCACACAGGCCGACTTCGACAAAAAAATCGAAGAAGTTCTGGACAAGCTTTCCGCAGCGGGTTCGTCCTCTTCCGGCACCAAGAAGGAAGAGTCGGGGCTGGACAAGACCATCTCCAAGATCACGACCCAGTTGAGCAAGCTCTCGGCCAAACTCAAGGGCGGCAGTCTCGGCGGCGACGGCAACAAAGCCGGCGCACTGAGCGGCAAAGCATCCTCCCCGTCTACGCCGGAAGGCAGCCTGCAGGCTGCGGCGGCGCTGGCCGTAAATGCCCAGCGCAACACGGCCCGGGCGGAGATCGGCAGCGGTCTCACGATCACGGCCGAAGGCGATGTGACGCTGCGCGCGTCCGAGGACACCGATGCCGTCATTTCCGCAGACTCCTCCGCGACCAACTCCACGATCGGCGTCGGCGTGGGTGCTGCGGTAAACTACATCAATATCAACAACATTGCCAAGCTCGGTACCTCCGCGCTGAAAGCGGGCGGTGACCTGACGGTGGAAGCGAACATTCTCGAAGACGCGAAGAAGCGTGCCGCCGAGGAGATTCTCGCGGAGCTTCTGAACTATCTCGCCGATACCGAAGGCATCACCATCCTGACCGACGCGCTGATCGACCGGCTGGGCGCGGATTCGCTGGAGAAACTGCTCGGCGAAGACAAAAACTACAATTCCCTCTCGACCGAGGAACAGACGAAAGTTCGGGAACTCCTCATCGATGCGCTCATCGCCGAGATCGCGGACAACCCCGCAAAAGCCGCGGGAACGGTAAGCACTCTGGCTTCTTCTGTGATCGACAGCATGATCGACCGCTTCCTTGGGATCATGAGTGATCCGTCCTTCCTCCTCGACCTCTTCATGAACAAGGATGCCTCCAAGCTTGAGCTGCTGTTCAAGCAGAAAGCCCTTACCGCGCAGGTCGCCTTCGAAGATCTGAAGGATGCTGCCTTCGCGATGATGAGCCTGAAGTTCGGCAACCCCGGCGAACTGGACGGCGTAGGCAACCGCATTTCCACCACGGCCATCTCCGGCGTGGGCGCGGCCAATGTCGGCGTGGCAGGTGGCGCGGCCATCACCGTGCTCGACTCCGACACGCAGGCGATCGTCTCCGATCGCACCGCTTCGGCGGATGACGACATCACGGTCGGCGGCTCGGCCGAAATCCGCGCCAAGGCGGCGCAGAAGGTGTACACCACCGCCACCGCCTCCGCGGCGAGCAACGGCCTGCCGGTGAAAAACAAGACCGGCACGGGCAAGGCCGGCAAGAGCGTCGGTATCGGCGCCTCCTTTGCCATCAGCATTCTGAATGTCGATTCCGAAGCGGCGCTCGGCGAAAACCGCACCCTCAAGGCCGATACCCTCGCGGTCGTATCCGAAATCCAGAACGACATCGACACCATCGCCGTGGCCGGCCAGGACCCCATCGGCCGTCAGCCAGTGGTGGAGCAGACCTCGCCGGAACTTTTCAACGACAAGACCTCGGCCGTAAGCAAGGCCAACAACACCACAACGAAGGACATCGCCGTAGACGCGGCGGTGGCCGTCAACCTCATCACGAACGATGTGAAAGCGCAGGTACGGGACGGCGCAAAGCTGACCCTCACCGGCAGCGACAGCATCGTGACCGACACCGTGATCGGTCAGAACGCGGACGGTTCGGATCGTTACGAGACCGTGAGCCTTCTGGTGCGCGCCTATGAGCGCGGCCAGACTTACACCGCGACCTCCGGCTTTGCCACCGGCGGCAAGGCGGCCGTCGGCGGCAGCGTGGCGGTCAACCTCGCCAGCTCCGATGTAAAGGCGACGCTCAAGGGCAGCGGCACGATCGCAGGGAAAATGAGTGTTCAGGCCAGGACCTCCAACGAGGACGAGGCGGACGCACTCGCCACGGTGACAGGCGCCAGTCTGGATCGCTATCTGCAGAAGATCCGCGATATCATGACGATTGTGAACTTCACCGATGATCCCTCGACCGGCAGCGTCAACGCGAAGATCATGTCCAAGTTCAACAGCTTCTCCACACCGTACGCGACGAGCGGCAAGAGCAGCATCAGCGGCCTTCCGCTTATGTCCATGGTGTTTGCGAAGCTTCCGGTCCAGATCCCCGATTCCGAGAGCAGCACGGCAGGCAGCACCGGCGCGACCGGCGCCGCAGGAAGTGCTATCTCCGACAGCGGCGCGAAGATCCCCACTACCCCCACCGGCAGAAAGATCAACATTGCCGCAGCCGTTGCCGTGAACATCACCGAGCACGCCTCCGAGGCGCTTGCGGACGGTCGGTTCACCGCGACGGATGTCCGGGTGGAAGGCGAAAATCGCGCAAACTTCAAGACCAACGGCTCGGGCGCGACCGTGTCCACCCCGTATGACATCAACACCAACTGCATTTCCGTCGGTGTAGCTGTCTCCGTCAACGGCAACAGCGCCGATGCGCACATGGGCGGCACTGTCAATGCCACCGGCGGCAAGTCGGACGAAAATGCCTATGACGGCGACGTGTTCGTGACTTCCGCTCTGACGCAGAATCAGGACGGCAAGTACCGTGGCCTTCTAGCGGCGCAGTCCGTGGCCGGCTCGGTCGGCGGACGCACCGGAAGCATCGGCTTTGCGGGCGCGGCTTCCGTAGTCACAGCGCAGGCCGAAGCAACGGCGGAGATCCTTGAGGATGCAGCAGTTCGCGGCGGCAGCGTGAATGTGACCGTCACCGACAAGAGCAAGCTGGCCATTCGCGCCGGCGGCATCAGCGTCGGCGGTCAGAAAACCGGCGTGGGCGCGTCCCTCGCGGTCATCTATGCCGAAAACAAGCTCAATGCCTTCGTGGGCGACCGCGCGGAGATCTATGCAGATACGCTCGATGTCACGGCGAAGAAGATCAAGATCACGAGCGACGACTACGAGTTCCCGTTTGATCTGAGCTACCTCTTTACCGTGGATGTGTCCGACGAAGATCCCGAAAACAAGGGCATCATCAACCTCAACCTCACGGGTAGCGACAAAAGCTTCGAACTTAACCTCGGCGTGGACAACTTCCTCGACGCTCTGGATCTGCTCAACTACTTCGCTTCCGTCAACTACTATATAGAAGCCATTGGCGGCTCCGTCTCCACATCCATGACGCCCGGCACCTCTTTCGCCGGTTCGTTCGCTATGCTCTATACAACGAGCAAAACGAATGCGTCCGTAGGCGACGATGTGACCATCGAACTCAAGAATGACCTGAATGTAAAAGCCGAGTCCGATACGATAACGCGCGTCATCGGAGGAGCGATTTCCGCATCGCGCGGAACAGGCGTCGGCGTGAACGTGGCGGGCATTGCGGACAACGATGAAGTCACAGCCACCCTCGGCGGCTATGAAAAGCTCGAGCAAAGCAACACGGAGATTTGGAATGTCAGCGCGAAGAATGTAAATGTTGCGGCTTCCGCAGCAAGCGATGTTCTCTCCGTAACGACAGCCATGGCAGTTTCCGTCGGCCAGACCGGTTCGACCGTCGGCGGCGGCATCGATGCCGTCGTCACAGGCAGCAAGGTCAAAGCCGCCATCGGCAATGCCATCCGCGTCAAGGCAGCGGAAGACATCGGCGTGCTTGCGAAGAACGTTTCGGATCTCATCGCGGTCTCGGCCGATGTGGCCGGCACGACCGGCATGAGCTCCGCGGCAGGCGGCACATTCTCCGCCATTGCGATCTCCAACAAGACCGAAGCGAGTATCGGCAAGAACAGCACCGTCACGGCGGGCCGTGATGTACTCGTCAATGCCGAAACGAAAGAAAACCTCATCAACATCCTGACATCGCTCTCCGGGTCGACCGGCGGCACGGGCGCTGCGGGTACGCTCGGCGTACTCGTCACCGAGTCCGATACGCTCGCACGCGTCGGCGACGGAAGCAAAGTTACGGCCGAGACCGGCAAAATCGAGATCCTCGCCGACGGCGATGCACGCGAGATCAACGTGATCGCAGCCGCGGCGGGCTCCACCAATGGCGCAGCCGGCGGTGCAGCCGTTGATGTGAATGTGTTCAGCCGCAAGGTGCGTACGCAGATCGGCGACAACGCCTCTCTGACGGCACCAAACATGGCGGCGGGCAAAAACGTCATCGTGCTTGCACAGGGCAAGGATCAGACCGTGCTCGTCACCTTCGGCGCCGCAGCCTCTACGACCACAACGCTCACCGGTACGATCGTGACCATCATCGGCTCCTCCGAGATCGGCACGAGCGTAGGGAACGATTCGGTCATCAAAGCAGGCGACAGTGCCATCCTCGCCGCAGACCTCAAAACAGGGCTCTACGACGCGGCGGGCGGCGTCTCCTTCGGCAAAGACACGGCCATCGGCGCGGCAGTCAATACCATCGCGGTAAAGAACCGCGTCATCACCGAGATCGGCGACCGCGTGCAGATCACGGCATGTGCCTGCACAAACAGCGGAACGGGCGGATACAAAATGCCCTCCAGGGAAGACCGCCGCAGAGGCGCGATCGTCAGCGCCAACGCACACAACGACATTCTGATGCTGTCCGTAAGCGGCAGCGGAGGAATGAATGCCGCCGTTACCGGCATTGTCCAGTCGTTCGTGCTGTCCAACACCGTCAAAGCGGCGGTGGGCGACGAAACGACGATGGTAGCCGGCTTCAGCGGCGCGGAAGAAACCGACACGAAGACAGGCGATGATGCCGAAGCCTCGGTGGAGGCCGACGACGAGTCACACCTATATAACTTTGCCGGCGGCCTGAGCGTCAGCGGCAAGGTGGGCTTCGGGGCGACCGTCGTTACGATGGTGTACGATAAGAATGTCTCCGCTACCAAAGGCCGCGGCGGCACTGTCCGCGCGAGCGGCAATGTGAATGTCACGGCGGACTCCGACGATGACATTTACCTCGTGGCACTGACATTCGCCGGCACCGGCACGGCAGCCGTGACCCCCGGTATCAACGCACAGATCTTCATGAACGATGTGACCGCCTCGCTCGGCGGAAAAGCCGATGCACAGGGCGATATCCGCGTACTGGCGAACGCCGACACGCTGCTGGTCAATGCCGCAGCGAGCTTGGCCGTGAGCGGCACGGCGGCTGTCGCGCCCGTAGCGGTCGTCACCTACTTCACCGGCAATACGGACGCCTCCCTGCTCGCGGATGCCGCTCTTACGGCGAAGGGTGCAGTGGAGCTGAAGGCCGACTCCGAAGAGCTCGTTACGGTCGATGTGATCGGCGCGACAGCGAGCGGAACGGCATCGGTCTCCGGCGCGGTCTCCGTGCTGGTGAGCAAAAACAAGACCCGCGCACTGGCACAGTCCGGTGCGAATATCGAAGGCAAAACCGTCAGCGTCAAAGCACTCGATGACTACCGTCTCATCGGCGCGGCGGGAACGCTCGCCGGCTCCGGCACGGCCGCCGTTGCGGTCACTGCCGTGATCGCGGTGACGAAGAATACTGTCAGCGCAGGCGTCGGCAGCGGAACGCTCGCCGAAAAAGCGGGCAAGATCCTCTCAACGGTCGGCAATGTGGAGATCGACGCACAGGCAAAGCGCGACATGATCGAAGTTTCGACCTCGGTCGCCGGCGGCACCGCTGCGGTATCGGTCCCCATCATGGTGCTCGTGTCCGGCGGAAAGCTTCCGCAGGACGTGCGCGATGCACTCGACGAAACGGAAGAAATTGATGTTGTCCGCGAAGTCGACGGCAAGGAGGAGACGACCACCGAAAAGGTCTCCGCATTTGATGCGAAGAGCCTCGTTCAGGAAGCGGCCGGTGCCTCCTCCGTGAACAAGACGGCCATCGAGAGCGAAATGAGCGGACTCGATGCCGACCTTGCAGGCGACGGCAGCAAAGCCTCCGATATCGAAGTCGGCACAAAGGAAGGCTCGGGCGACGACGCGACCTACAGTTACGGCGCGTCCGACGACTACCGCAGCGAAGACTTTGACGATGAAGACTTCGAAGACTACGAGAGCACCTCCGACTCGACCGCGCAGGAGTCCGATGGGACAACGGTCGACGCAGGCAAAACGCAGCGCGGCGAGAAGGAAACCTTCGAGCTGAGCGAAGACGGCGACCTTGCCAAAACGGCGAAGATCGGCCCCGCAGCCTCCGCATCCGATCCCAAAGACGATGTAATCACGGCCTTCATCGGCAAAAATGTGACCGTTGAATCGGCACAGGACATTCGCGTAACGGCGGACAGCCTGACGAATGCCGATGTCGTGACCCTCGCGGTGAACGGCGGCATGGCGGCCGTGGGCGTGAGCCTCAATGCCGTGGTTCTCTTCAGCAATGTCGAGGCCGATGTGCAGGACGGCGCGCAGCTGACGGCAGCGGGCGAGATCGATGTGTTCGCCTCCTCGCGCTCTGTAGAGATCGAGCAGGGCGAAGACGCCGACGAGATCAGCCGAAACAAAGAACTTACGGAGTTGCTCAATAAGAACGGGAGCAGCGAAGGGGAGGACATCGACCTCGGTGCGAGCGAGGACGACGAAGCGGCGGAGACCGTTTCGCTCACCGCACGCACCATCCGCGTGTTCTCCGTCAGCGCCGGAGGCGGCGTGGTTTCTGTGCAGGCGGCGATCGCCGTGCTGTATCTCGAAAACACGACCTCGGCCACCATGTCAGGCAAAGTCCTGCAGGCGGAAGAGCTTCATGTCGAAGCCTTCAGTGAATATCCGAACACCCTTGCGGTGACCGTAGGCGCGGGCGGCGGAGTGGTTTCCGCCAACGGCTCCGTGGCGGTCGTCGCCAATATCGGCCGCATGGAAGCGGCGGTGAAGGGCAATGCGGACATTCAGAAGGTACCGACCGTAACGGTCACAGCCAAGCCGAACACCGATGCGACCGCCATAGCGGCGGCAGCCGGCGGCGGGCTCGTGGGCGTGAATGCGGCCGTTGCCCTGACCATCAACCGCATGACCTCCGATGCCTACATCGGCAAAGGCGCAAAAACCGGCTCCGATGTGAAAACCATCCGCGTGAACACGACCTCCCATACGACCGCCAGATCCCGACTGCTGTCCGTAACGGGCGGCTTCGTGGGCGTCGGTCTCGGAGCAGCTGTCGCGATCGTCGAACCCACCGTGCGCACCTTCATCGGTGAAACGGAACTCGACCGATACACGGCTGCAAAAGCCGTTACCTCGCCCGATGCCGCCGTCATCATCGACGGCAGCGTGAGCAGCGATGCGTCCTCCATGGTCATCTCCCTGACCGGCGGCGCCGTCGCGGCGGCGGGCAATGTGCTTCTCGTGTTCAACAACACCGATGCCGTCACCGGCATCCTCCGCAAAAATGTGACCGCAGGGACCATCAATATCAACGGCACCATGGACGCCAAAGCCAACGCCATTCTCGGCAGCGGTACGGCGGGCGGTGTGGCCGTGGGCGTGAATGTCAGCTATGTGGGCATGAATGCCTCGAACGATGTTCTCATCGACACCACGAGCCCGGTAAAGGACGGCACCATCCTCAATCCCATTACGGTCACGGCAAATACCATCTCCGTCAACGCAGGCACGATCGGCAAGCGCAGCACCGCCGAAGCCAAGGCGACCACCCTCGCCGGCGCGGTCGGGACAGTTGCCGCGGGCGTCAACACCGCCATCGCGGACAATGCCTCCCAAAACACGGCGCGCATCATCGGCAATGGCACGGTCACAGCGAACGGCGAGATGAACGTCCTCGCGTACGGCGCGGCGACCGCAAATGCGAAGATTCTCGGCCTCATCAAAGCCAACACGACTTCCGTGGCCGGTTCCTTCGCCATCGGCCTTCTCCGCAGTGTGCAGGCGGCATCGATCGATGTCGGCGCACTCAAAGCCAGCAGCCTGACGGCGGAGTCGCACTTTAACATCACCTACAACAGCAAAAAAGAGGATGTGACCGAAGACGCCGCGAAGAACAACGCGACGGCCACGCTGAAGATCGGCACGGGTGCTATGATCAATGTCACGGCGAATGTCGCCGCGGCATACGGCAGATCCGAGTCGAAGGCGTATGTCTCGGCGAAGAGCATGGATGTCACGGCGGGCAATGTTACCGTGCGCTCCCTCGGCTATGCCGGCACAAACGCAAAGATCGTGAACCGCAGCAAGGGCGCTTCGATGATGACTCCGGCGAGCTTTACCGCAGGAGCGATGCTCGGCCTGGCGTTTGCGCAGAACCGCTTCACGGCGGAGCTGAACATTCCGGCCTCCGACAGCGTCGAAGACGGCATCAAAGCCGATACGGTGACGGTGCAGACCGATGCTCTTACCCGTGCATCGGCGGAAGTCACCCCGTCGGCCGGCGGTCTGCCGACCGTCGAGTTCGTCGGCGCGAAGATCAACCTTGCGACGGCTGCGGCAAGCGCGGCGCATAATGCGCTCATCACCGGCGCAGGCACGCTGACGGCAAAGACCGTCAATGTGAAGACCGTCGGCACATCCTACACCGAAGCCGTTACCTATGCTCCGCAGTTCACAGCCTCGGCTGTAAGCGTCGGCGCGAATGTGCTCGTCTCCAAGCTGTGCACATCGCAGGAAGCGGCTATCCGCGGTGCGACCGTGGACGCGGCGAATGTCAGCGTGACTTCCGACCTCAACAGCTCCCGCACCGAGACCGCAACCGCGAAGCTCGGCAGCATGAGCGCGAGCGAGAAAGTAACGGATCAAGACGGAAACCCCGTCGCTGTCGAGCTGAGCATGACGGACACCAAGACCAATGTGGCCGTGGCTCTCTCCGACGGATACGGCATGGCGAATCTGGACAGTGCGAAGATCCGCAACGTCGAAACGCTGACTCTTCAATCGATCGGCAACACCTTTGCCAACGCGACTACCGCAGCCGCGACAGCCAAGGTCAATATGTACAGCATCGGCGTGAACGTGCTGGTGGCGCGAGCCAACGGCGCATTCGATGCCGCATCGTACAACACCGACATTTCCGGCAAAACATCCGAGACAAGCGGCACCGTCAGCATGAGCGCAGCCTATACCGCCAAAGCGGACGCCAAAGGCGCCGTTTCCTACGGCGGCATCGGCGCGGAGCTGAGCGAGCTCTCGCTCAAGACCAATGTTGCCGCAGCCCGCACCGCTGCGCGCTCCTTCGTGGGACCGCAGGGCGGAGGTACGATCGACATCGGCGGCGCGCTGAGCGTTACGGCCGACGGCACGGCGGATGCCGAAGCATCCTTCCCGCTGGCCACAGTCTCCGCAAATGTTGTCGATATTGCCGTAAATGTGACCACCGCCGATGTGGGCGGCAAACAGTATGCGTACGCAAAGGCCGACACGATCAACGCCGAAAGCGTCACGATCCACTCAAACTTCAACAAGAGCGAAGGCCACAAAGCGACCGCCTCCGTGGGCAGCACCTCGGGCGGCGGAGCGAAGCTGAGCATCGCCGTTGCCAAGCTGCATGCGAACACGGCTCTCGCGGAGATCACCGCCGATGTGGCGGCCGAGTTCGCCGCAGACGGTACGATCCGCAATAAGCTCGGCGTCTACACCGATGCCCGCGCCGTGGCCAACGCGACCGTAGACGACGCCCTCGTCGATGCAGCACTGGTTTCCGCTGTGGCCAACACCACAAAAGCCGAAGCCCGGGGCAGCTTCAAAGCTGTGATCGGTGCCGGCAATGTGACCGCAGCCAACGCGGATGTTATCGCCAATGTGACAGTGGACGCGGACGCGGTCTCCAAACAGCCCAAGATCTCCCTTTCCATGAACAGCGCCGATGTCAACACGGCGTTTGCCGATGCCGGATCTTCCGTATCCGCCCTCGTAAACGGCGGCGGAATATTGGCTCTCGGTGAAAACGGCACGCTGACCGTCAACGCAAAAACCACGGCTACCGCCGACGCGACCATAAAAGGCGCAGAGCTTAAAGTGGAAAAAGCAAGCGCGGCCGTCGGTCTCGCGGACGCCGTCGTGAGCGCAAATCAGACGGCCGGTGTTGACGACAAGTGCATCAAAGCAACGAGCGTGTGCATCCTCTCCGAGCTGAATAACTCGGACGGTCTCGGTGCCAATGCCGTGATCGGCAGCAACAGCGGCGGCTCGCTCATGCTCAAATCCGCCAAAGTGAACACGGCAAATGCCGCCATTACGGCAGGCTCCGCGGCGATTTTCCGAAGCGCCGGCAGCAAGATCGGCGGAACACTGGAGATCCGAAACAATGCCCGATCCTACGCGAAGGCTCTTGCGGACAGCAGCGTGCTGAGCGCAGAGGGCGCGGAAGCGGCCGTGGTGCTCGTAAACGCCGAAGCCGGCGGAACATTCCGCGCAGAGTTGCAGGCCATGGAGGCAGAACTTCAGAACTCCGACGCCGACGGCAGGATCTGCGCAGAGAACATTTCCGTTGCGAACACCTACACCTCGCGGGCCGAGGCAATCGGCGGCGCTCCGCAGATCGGCATCAACATCCTGAGCGGCGAGGTCAACAAAGCCACGGCCGATGCCTCCACCGTCTCCGACGCCGTCATCTGCGGCACGGGCACGGTCGAAGCCACGGGTACCCTCGAAGGCAAGGGGATCGTCAGCGTGCTGAACGAAGGCACCGTGACATCAAAGGCTGAGCTGAAGGGCACGCAGGTGAGCATAGCGGCCGGCAGCATCGCCGCAAACGAGGCAAAAGCCGAAACGAGCGCTGTGCAGAGCGCGTTTGTGGAAAACGCTTTGGTAAAGGGCAAAACGCTGACGGTAAGCTCCGTTTACAACAAGGACGGGCAGACCGCGGCCGAGGCCAAAGTCGGCTCCAACCGCGCATCGTACCGCAACGGTGAACGGGACAGCAGCGGCACCGAGGTATCCATTTCCTTCATCGAAGGCAAGACCTCCACAGCCGAAGCCAAGTCCGCAGCAAAGGTAAGATCTTTCCTGAACGGCGCATCTGGCGGTACATCGGACGCCCACCTCGGTGCACTGTATGTGAAGGTCAACGCCGATTCCGCAGCGAAGGCGGAAATGTTCACCGAAAACTCCGCATCCGCATTGAATGTGTCGCTCATCACGGTCAAGGCCGATGCCGCCGGGACATTCGAGAGTGCCATCAACACCTCGTACACCCGGGACGGTAAGACCTACCAAGGTCAAATCAATGCAGACATCGTTGATGTGACGACGACATACTCCGTAGATTCCAAGGCGACCGTTGAACCGACCGGCGATGTGAGCACATCTATCAGCATCACTGACGCCAGCTTTAACTACGCCGAAACCAAGACCTCCGCCTCTGCACTCTCCGCGGTAAGCGGCAGCGGCAGCCTGAGCGCGGCAAGCCTGAAAGTTCATACTCTCGGCAGCACCGCCTCAACGGCCACAGCCAATACCGTGAGCTTCACGGTGAGCGTGCTCAACCTCGTTGCCAACAAGGCACACGCAGAAACCAACACCTCGCAGACGGCGAAGATCGAAAATTCCGGCACGATCGATGTGACCGGCGCCATCGATGTTGTAAGCAAGCTGAATTCGTCCAGGGCCACGGCCAATACGGGCAGCTCCGGCGGCACGGCAGAGGATAAAGTCAGCGTCAGCCTGGTCAACGCAAGCGCCAACGAAGCAACATCCAATACCAACGCGACCGTCAAGGCACTCGTGAGCGGCGCGGGCAGCGGAACGATCGGCGCGGATACGCTCAATGTTCTCGCAGAGAGCGTCGAGAGTATATCCGAGGCCAATACCTACACCTCCCTGAATGTGAGTGTGGCAACGATCGGCAACCTGAAGGCCGCGAGCAACACCTCCGAGACCATCGAGGCACGCCTTGGATCGGGCAGCATCACCACAAAGGGAGATGCAAATGTCGAAGCCGTCGGCAACGCCAAGTCGACAGCCTCCGGCGACGCGCCCGGCAGTATCTCCGTGGCAGATTCGTCCGTCTCCAAAATCGAGGCGGGTGTGGGCAGTGTGAGTAAGCACCAGAGTGTCGGCGCCGTCATCGGCGACAACGCCAACATCAACGCCGACGGAACGCTCACGGTGTCTGCCGAAAACAACGGCAATGCCGAAGCAAAACTCAAACGGAGAACGAGCTTCGCCCTGTCCAAAATCGAGGACTCCGAAATCCCGACGGTGAGCCGCTACAGCACCTACGCCGAAGTCGGCAAAAATTCGAACATCCGCGCGGAGAACATCACCGTCACCACAAAGGATCAGACGGCTGCAACCTCGCAGGTGGATTCCAAGAGCGTCAGCCTGGCCATGAACGCAACCTATATGTACGGCAGCAACACCGTCTATGCGGACAACAGCATTTCCGTAAAGGACGGCGCCAAGCTCTTTGCCGTGGACAGCCTGACGATCCGAACCGACGCCAAAGCCAAAATGACCGCCAAAACACACGCCAACTCTTCGGGCGGCTTTACAAACGGTGCCTATCTTCAGGCCTACAATACGCTCGAGCGCAATGTTTCGGTGACGATCGGCAAGGCGGAACTGGAAGCGGATTTCGGTAACCTGCTCATCGAGGCCAATGCCGGTGAAGAAGACTATATCTATGTCTTCAGCAAAATTGACGGCAAAGGCTTTGCATCCATGGGCGAAACCATCACCACCAATACCGTGACGGGCAAGATCGCTGCGAACATCCACCGCGGCGCGGTGATCCGCAACACCTTCGGCAAGGTCAACATCCGTTCAACGGCAGGCCTCGGAAAATACGCCTACGCCTATTCCTATGTGTATTGCAAAGGCGCCGGAACGCACCCGAAGCCGAGAGCGACAAACAACATCACTCTCGAATCCGACGTGAACATCGGCACCGAAGCGCAGAGCGCGGGAACCACGGACAAGGCGCAGATCATCGGCCGCTATGTCGACATCTGTTCGGGACTCGGCAAGCTGCGCGTCAAGAGCTACACCTACTCCAGAGGCAAAGGCCTCGGCGTAGACGGCTGTGCGCTCTCGTACCTGACCGCCAAGCTGAAGAATGACATGAATGTGGACAATGCCGAGATTACCGGCTATGATTCCCTCCATGTGACGGCAGACGCCACGGTCACGCACAGCAGCAGCTACAATAACCTCGAAGTCGAATCCTACTGCTTTGCCGAAGGCATCGGCCATGTGGAAAGCCAGTCGCACTTCCTCGGCGGGAGCATCACGAATCTGACCATCGGCGGCGGAGCCGACCTGATCGGCGCAGATGTGACGATCCAAAGCAAGGAGTTCAACGGCAAAACGAAGTATTATCCGCACGGCAAGCGCACAGGCATCGCCTCCAAGGATACCGATGACGGCAAGAACGAATTCAGCACGAACAGCTGGGATGATGAGACGCACAGCAGCGTATCCATCGACGGCAATGCCAAATTCCACATCGGCGACGGCGTGGGCGGCATTGTGATCGACATCGCCGAGCGAAACGGCACGCAGATCCGCGCCGTGGGTATCCCTGAGGAGAACATCAGCGGCTATATCACCAAAAGCTCGGATACCGTGACCATTCAGGCACTGAGCAACAACCTGAACGGCAAGCTGTACATCTACGATGTGGATGCATCCAAGCTGAACGGCCTGACGGTGTACGATCAGAAGTACCTGCGCGAGGTGCGCATCACGAACCGCACGGATCTCGATCTGACGATCAAAGGCATAACGCTCGAAAACCTGAACTACAACGGGCCGAGAGTGTATGCCGACGGCATCGCCGTAACCCACAAAGCCACCGTGTGCGACTACACGCAGCCCCCAGTGACCATTGTGAGCAGCGGCAAAGGCAATGTGACGATCGCCGGACTCATCTCCGCGGCCAACAGCACCGTGACGATCTCGTGGACGACCCGCGATGCACTGAATGGAGGCAAAGTGCTCTCCGCTCCGGAGATCTTACTCGGCTCCGGCGTGATGTGCGATAGCGGCGACTCCGTGAACATCGCACCGATCTTTGCCAAAAACCTGACCGTGCAGAATGCCCGTAACATCGGATCCGAGAACACGCGCTTTGCAGCCTACATCTTCGGCGGAGAGATCCGCATGGATGCCGCCGACTCGATTTGGGCGCGGCTCACACCGACGAGCCTTACGACCGTCAGCACGCTTGCTGATTGCGAAACCGCGCATTCCGGCGCGCTGCAGACCCTGAACATCACCGATGTACGCGGCGATGTTCTCACGGATCTGTCTCTGGCCGAAGCGATCACGATCTACCGGCTCAAAGGCTCCGGTCTTGCAGCACTGCCGGTCCCCGGCTCGGCGGACTTCCTGACGGAAACCGTTTCTCTGACAACGAACTGCAAACTTTCGGAAAGCGCCATGGCGCCGTACCTCCGCAGCACGGATACCAACGACCGGCGCACATACGATCTGCCGAACGGCACCAAGATCGTGACCGACTCCGAAGGCACCCTGCTCTATGTCACCGAAACGGCCGGCGGCAAGGAAATGTTCGTGAGCCTCGCAGACTATGACTTCAACGGAAAGATGCTGAAGGTGTCCGGCAATATGACGCTGGATGTCACCACCGGCATACTGACCGTCGCCATGAAAACCGATGCCCAAAGTGACGCGGAGATCATGACCACCGAAGTCAGCATGAACGGCATTTCCGGAAGCTGGCTGAAAACCATGCTGACCGAAGACCGCTTCCGCTTCGTCCTCGAAAAGAGGATCACGGTCGCCGCAACGGAGACCGAGCCGGAACACGAGGACATCGAAGAGATCACGGTCAAAGGCATCACAAGCTATAAGACCGATGGGACAAAGCAATACTACTGGCTCAACGGCTATAGCGCGACAGCCGGCGGCAGCGCATGGACGAACACCCTCGCCATCGGCAGCCTCTACTACCTCGTCCTGGATACGAGCACCGATGAAGTGACATTCTATTCCGTAGCCGTCGTCAGCGATACGGAAGCGGCAACGCAGACGGAATACTTGCCGGATTCTACTGCATCCTCGGACGATATCGAAAAGTTTTTGGCGAGTGGGTATTCACCGAAAGATTATTACTATGATTCCGGCTCCGATTTTGTCACTATCGCCAAGTACTCGGTCAGTGTCGCAAAAAAACTGGACCCGTTCCGGATCGAAAGTGCTTTCGGCATCGCCGATCTCTGGCTGGAATACGATAAAACAGCCGATACGTGGAAGATCGGAGCAACGATAGAAGGCGCGGAAGGCGAGGAAGACAAGACAGAATCCGAAGCCATAACGCTGACGAAAACAAACGGTATCTATCAGATCACCTCGACCGTCAGCAATGAGTCTATCAAGAACCTGCTGAGTAAAACGGACTTGAGTAAGATCTACTTCGACTATTCCGTTTCTGCACAGGGTACCGGCAAGGAGACCAGGTATGCCGTATTCGACTCCAACACAACAATCTGGTCATCGGAAATTCTTCAGGAGTACAAGCTGACCTTCCGCTACATCGACCTGGATGAGACGAAGAGTACGCCGGTCTCCGTGGATGTCACGCAGGCTGTCACACCGACGGAAACGACCGTCAACGGGCAAACGGTCATGACGGACGTGAAGACCACCAATGCCAACGGGCAGACGGTCTACAACATCCGCTTCACCGAACTCGACAAGGGCGAAACGGCCACGGCTGCATTCAGCAGCGAGACGGAAGACCTTCAGGTCAAGCTGCGCAAGCTGACCATAGGGAACAGCACGAAGAGCGGCTACCGCCTCACCGAAAGCCTGTATGCCTACGAAAACGGCGGCAAGGCTGTCGCACACATCACCAACGGCACCTCCTACAGCGCCGACTTCGACGGCAAAAAGTTCGATTCGACCTATCTGACCATCTCGGATGTGACGAAGCCCGAACTTACCCTCAAGTCCGGCACCTGGGTGCATCTCGAAATGGTGACCAACGATGTGGCGCGCACCGTATCGGGCGTGTACTATTGCAAGAGCGGGACTTCCTGGACTGACCGGTCTGTGACGGCACAGGAAGAAACGATCAGCGAAACCGAAGTCCTCAAAGCCTTCGGCGCAAGCAACAGTATCAAAGTCCTCACCGTCAAGTACGGCGAAACGGCGAAGGTGTCTGTTTACTCGAACAACGGCATCACCCGCAACTGGATCCGTAACGGCGACGGCGCGGGACTGGTGATCGGTTCGGACGGCGAAGTGACGACCATCGGTACACCGAATACCCAACAGCATGTTCGCGTCAACAGTGCCATCCTCAAGAAGAACGGCACCTATGAGGGCAATACCTACAAGCTGGGCTCGGTCGCGGGACGGAATGTAAACATCCGCCTTGAAGGCCCGCACAGCACGCTCGCGCAGACCGGCAGCGGCATCACCGCCGACGAGGCGAAGATCTTCGCGGAGAATTCCGCGCTGGGCACTGCGGACACTCCGCTTACCATCACCCCCTACACGGCGGGCGGAACGGCAGATCTGACATTCGTCGATCTTACCGGAGAGCAGCAAGTGCTCAATTCCGAAGTTTTCGTCGAGATCAACGGCGACGGCTCCATCGTTTCGACGCGCATCGACGGTGGAAAGCTCGACTATACGGCGAGCGGAAACATCACCTTCGACGCCATCGATCTTACGAACGGCGCCGTGCTGAAGATGGAAGCACTCGGCAGCGTGCAGGGCAACCGCCTCAAGGCGTACATCACCGACAGCGGCAATACCGATGCGGAGATCAAAGCCGGCGAAACGCTCAAGATCACCACAGTCGATCTGAACGACGGCAAAACGGCCCTGACCTCCGGGGACGACATGGAACTCGGCACCGTGACCATGCGCGACAGCGACGAGGAAGACCGGGAAACCCTGTGCCTGACCTCCGAACGCGGTGGCATCACCGTTACGGGTGCGAGCGACATCACGGAGACCGTCACCATGCAGGCCGAGACTGACATCCGGCTCCGGACTCTGAAGCTGACCGGCGGCGATCTCACGGCGAACAGCACCAACGGCGGCTTCGCAGTATCCGGCACAGCCGACCTGACCGAAGCAGCCACAGCTATCCTGACCGCCGAAAAGGACATCGCATTCGCTGACACCCTCACCGTAAACGGAAGCAGCCTGACGGCGACAAGCACGGACGGCATGCTGACGGCTGCCGAAGCAATCCGCATCACCGAAAGCGAAGCGGCAATCAGTGCCAAACGCGGCATTGAACTGCAGGACACTCTGACAATGAACGGCAGCAGCCTGACAGCCACGAGCTCGGACGGCGCACTGCATATTGTCGGTCAAGTGCATGTGGAAGATGCGGCCTTTACCGCCAATGTCGCCGGTGCTCTGAAGCTCGACTCTACGCTCGACGGCACCGACTCCGACTTTGACCTGAAGGTCGGCGGCGATACCGAGCTCGGCGGCGTGACGATGCTGAAGGACAGCACGTTCGACCTCGACGGCAGCGGCGGTCTGAAAACGGCGAATGTCTCTCTCAAAGGCGGCAACTTTACCGCCGATGTGAAGGACGACATCGAGTTCCCCATCATCGAATCGCGCGGCACCGCGACGACGCTTGTCAGCCGGGAGGGCAGCATCCGAACCACCGTACCGGACGGCTACATGCGTTTCCGCACGGCGAAAGATGCGAAGCTAACGCTCTCCGCTCTCGGCGACATCGGGGAAGCGGACCATCGCGTGATCATCGATACCGACGACACGCTCTACATCACCCATGCCGACAACTACTTCATCGACTCGGTCGAGCTCCTCGGCGATGCGCTGTACACCGGCGCAAGACCCACCGTGGAGACCGGCTCGGGCATGACGCAGAGCGGCGAGGAAGTGAGCGGCGAAAAGGCCGGCGCGGCCGATCCCGAAACGATCTATGAGCCTCTGCTCCGGCAGAGCGCGGAAGAGATCGCGGATATGTTGGTTCAGCGCATCGGCCGCAGCGAAGTAATGCAGATCCTGAACGCGGATGTGCTGACGCAGCTCATCGCGGAGGGCAGCATTGCGGAGGACACACTCAGCAAACTTCTGCCGAAGAAGACGGTCGAAGATCTTCTCAAGCAGGGCGAAAAGGGCGACGACGAAGCCTATAAGCAGCTCGCGGATATGCTCCTTCCGCTGACGGAGGAGACCCGGCTCGATGAGCAGGGTCTGCCGCAGGTGGACGATGCGAAGATCACGAGCTGGCTTGCAGCGGGCATCGACTATGTCGACCAGCACACGCTGAAGGACACCATCAGCGAAAACCTCACGGAAGAGGAGATCGCCGAGGTAGCCGCCGAAGCGCAGAAGCATCTCGATTACGCCTCCCGCGAGAGCACACGGCCCGATGAGACCCGCCGCGCCATCAACATTGATGTCGGCGAGGCCACCGGAGCGGCGTTCGTCACCAACGAAGGCGACATCACCATCACCCAGCACAACGGCACACTCACCGCCGGCGAGATCCGCTCCGACAAGTACAATGTGACGCTCACGAGCGAAAACGGCGCCATCGAAGGCACGGACGGCCTCGTGAACATCACGGCGGAAAATGTCACTCTGACCGCTGCAGGCGGCGTGGGCGACAAGCAGCAGGTGACGCTCGAACAGCGCGAGCGCGAGCTTGTGCTGACGGCGAAGCTGCGCGAGCCCGTGGACCGCACGGTGTACGCTCTCGATGCGGACGGCTCCGTCACGGATGACCTGACGCAGAAGGACAAGTGGGCTCTGCAGTTCACCTACGATTTCGCGTGGCTCTGGATCGAGCGAAGCGAGGAAGCGAAGCGGCTGAATGTTACCGCCGGCGGCGATGTGAACATCGCCGAAATGAGCGGCGACATGGGTCTCGGTGAGATCCGCTCCTATGGCAATGTCGCACTTGCGGCACCGGACAGCATCCTTGACACACGCACGGATACCCAAACGCAGCCGAACCTCACGGCAAGCGGCAATGTTGACCTGACGGTGAAAAACGGTACGATCGGCGAAACGGATCGGCGCATAACGACCGATGCGGACGGCATGATCACCGCCGAAGCCCGGGGCGACATTTCCGTCGATGATATCGGAATGCTGGATATGATCGCGCAGAGCGGGGAAGGGCAGGTCAATGCCTCCGCAAAGGACGATCTGAATCTCGCAAACCGCGAGGGCGACCTGACGGTCGGCCCCATCGAAGCCGGCGGCACGGCGCGTATCACCGCACAGCAGAGCATCACGGCCGGCGACCGCCTGGGACGCGATGCGCAGGTGAAAGCCGAGAGCATCGAGCTGTACGCCAGGAATGGCATTATCGGGACCGAGACGGAAGCCTTCCGCATCGACACCGATTCCGCGCAAGGCGGCACTCTCACGGCGAGCGGCGATGATCTGAACATCACGGAACTGACAGACGACCTGACCCTCAAGCGCATCACCGCATCCGAAAATGCGGCGCTCAGCGCACCGGAGAACATTCTCGACGGTAACACCGCCGCCGGCGATGAAGCTGCGGAAGCGCAAAAAGCGGCCGACAGTGCCAAAGCCGAAGCCAAAGCGGCTGAAGCGGACGCCTATGTGAAGCGCGAAAAGGCGAAGCTGGCGGAAGAAACCGTCGACGAAGCGCAGCAAGAACTCGATGAACTCCTGCGCGATCCCGATGCGGAGCAGGTTGAAATCGATGCGGCGCAGCAGGCACTCGACGATGCGCAGAAAGCTCTGACCGAAGCGGAAGCTCTGGCAGCCGAAGCGGAAGCCGAAGCCGACCGGAAGCAGGACTCCTATGAAGCAGCTCAAGAGTCGGCGGAAAAGGCCAAGCAGGATGCGCTGGATGCCGGCACGACCGTAACGACCGGCGGCGATCTCACGCTGAACGCGGGAGATGACATCGGCGAAGCAGGTCACGGCCTGTCCGTGCAGACGGGCGGCACGGTGAATACCGACACGCCGAGCGACCTCTATCTGGACGGCATCGGCGACCTCACGCTGACGGAAACCGAAGTGAACGGCCACATCGGCGTGAACACGCTCGACGGCGACATCCGCACGGACGGCACGCTCAAGAGCGGCTCGCTCGAGGTCAACGCCCTCGGCGGAGACCTGGATCTCGACACGGAAGCGGAGCATATTGACGCATCCGGCGAGAACATCACGATCCGCAATGAAGGCGACACGACCGTCGGACGGATCGCAGCGGAAGAAAACCTGAAGCTCAATGTAAGCGGCAAAGTGAGCGGAGACTCCGGCACCGAGCCGAACATTCTGGCGAAGGACGCCGAGCTGAACGCCGATAAGGGCGCTGGCTCCGCGGAAGATCCGATCGATACCGTGATCGATAATCTGCACGGCCAAGGCAGCGGCATCTACATCGAAAACCATTCGAAGGATCTTGAAATCAGCAATGTGAACACGCAGACGCTGGATGTACGCACCGACGGCAACGCCACCGGCCGCGGCATCAATAGCGGAGACATCACCGTCCATGCGGGCGGCAATGTCGGCACGGCGGACGAGCCGCTGACATTCCACGCCTACGGCAGTGTGGACATCCGCGCGGGACTGCATTCGAACTATCGAAATCTGTATGCTCCGCTGCGGTGCCTGCTGGTACTTCGGTTCGACCTCGCAGAGAGCACGGTGTATGTCATTCTCGGCGCAGACGCGAACGGAAAACTCACGATCCTCGGCGTATTCCTCACGAAGGAAGAAACCGACGAAGCCTTCTGGACGGCTGTTTTCGAAAAGATCCTGAACCATCGGAACAGAGCGGAGATACGTCAGATCATCTTCCGTAATGCGAACGGCCTTACGGAGGCGGCACGGGAATTCTTCGGCGACACGGTCAGCATTCTGGATCTGACCGATGTGGACGAAGCTTCGGCCGCAGAGCGCATCACGCAGGCTCTGGAAGAGCATGTGTCCGATGCGCAGGCCCTTATGAAAACCGTCGGTCAGTTCCGCAGCGACTTTGCAGCGGCTCTCGGCACCTTTGAAGATCTCGCCGCCGAGTGCGCTCCCTTCCTCGCGGAGTACATCCGAAAGGACAGCGCCTGGAAGACTGCCCCGCAGGATCAACTGACACCGCAGACCTCCGAGACCCTCTACCCGGAGATCTGAATGACAAAACCCGCAAAACCCCAAGCAAAAAGCCGGTGCCCAACCCGGCACCGGCCCACCAAAAAGCAGATCCCGGCAAGCTGCACCCACAGCCCCGGGATCTGTTTCTTTAGGCTCTATAATAGTGTCTCCTGCACAAGGACTTACTTTCAAGAAGCGACCGGAAACAGCGAGAAAAATAGGAAATTATAAATTTGCGCAAAAAGAAGCCGCAGCTTCTTCCACAGGTTCA
>CAVGGQ010000009.1:0-10007 GCA_963628785.1 Oscillospiraceae bacterium
AAAATCACTATGGATTTTTTTCTTAGCTGTCCAACTTCATTATGCAATCAACCTATGCAAAATCTTTCGCATTTTTGTCGAAATATCCTAATTTCGCCCCGTCCCGTCAACTTCCGACAGCAAAACCGCCAAATCAAACAAGCCGCCCCAAAAGGAGCGGCCTGCATATCGGGTTGGGAAACAGATCCGGCATTTTCTCGCCTGTCGGTTTGCTTAACAGGTACAAGTCGGACACGCACATACCATCTCGTGCCCCCTAAGGGGGCTGACGGCCTACCGGACGGGGGTCAGAGCGGCCGTATTACTACGGCTTTGTCTCGGGAGGCGGTGCGGCGGTATTCGGTGGGGGGTTGGCCGGTGGTTTTTTTGAACACGCCGGTGAAGTAGTTGTAGTCGCTGAAGCCGACGCGGCCGGAGATCTGGGAGACGGTGAGGTTCGTGTTGAGGAGGAGCGTTTTGGCTTCGGCGATGCGGCGGGCGGTGATCATTTTCACAACGCTGCCGTCGCCGGAGATTTTTTTTGCGAGGGCGCACACCTTCGTCGAGCCCATGCGCAGATCCTCGCAGATCTTCGCGAGGGAGAGCTTCTCGGCGTACTTCTCGTCGATGTACATTTTCAGGCGCTGCTGGTCGGAGAGCTCGGTCGTCATGATGATGCCCTCGAGACGGATGTAGAGTGCGATAGCCTCGAGGATCTCCTCATAGGCGCGGCGGCGGGCGCTGCTCATGCGGGTGAGGCGAAAGAAGGCTTTCCGAAGCTCTTCGATGTCGCCGGGGTACCAGGCGAGCGAGCGAGCGGAAAACTCCCACTGCTCGGCATACGGCCGCTCGTCGAGGAGCTGTCCGAAGGCAAGGAACGCCATCGGCTCGCCGTCGAAGAAGATGGGGAGCACAACTTCGCCGAGACCGGCGTGGCAGCGGTACGAGTACACGCCGCGCCGCTCGGTGCAGGTCTGCACGGCCTGACAGTCGCACTCCGTGCAGCGGCGGTGGCCGTCGGGCGCGGCGTTGATGAGGCGGCAGAAATCGGTGTGCTTGCCGAAGACCTGGATATCGCGGCCGGTCTTATCGTAGATGTTCGTCTGGATGCCGGCGAACATATATAAGTTGGAGAGAAGCTGCTGCAGCTTCTCGCTATTGAATACAATATTCATAATGTACCCCGCGAGCGGGCTTTTTCTTCGGCGGTGATGCGCAGCATATCGTCCCACTTACGCTCCATTTCCTGCACGAGGCGCAGCTGCGTGCGGGCGCGCAGAAGGTTGTGGTCGGGGCGGTCGATGGCGAAATACACGTCGCCGTCGAGGTAGTCGGTGAGGAAGCGCACGCCGTTTTCGAGCGTGATGATCTTCGCCCCGAGCGGCAGGGACCCGATCTCCGCGTCGGTGAGATCCGGGCAGGCCGTGAGGAAGCCGCGCAGGAACGTGCGGTAGAGGTCGAGATCCACGGTCATTTTCGCAAGGTCGGTCTCATCCTCGGCGGCGGTGGCGGCGCCGAAGCGGATGGAGTCGCCGAAGTCGAAGGCGACAAGGCCGGGCATGACGGTGTCGAGGTCGATGACGCACAGCGGCTCGCGCGTGGCGGCGTCGAACATGACATTGTTGAGCTTCGTATCGTTGTGCGTCACCTTGAGCGGCAGGATGCCGGCAGCGAGGCGGCGCATGAGTTCCCCGCCCGTCTCCTCGCGGCTCAGATATTCATCGATCTCATATTTCGCCCCGGCAGCGCGGGAGCGCACATCGCTCGCGGCAGAGGCGTGCAGCTTGCGGTAACGGTCGGGCGTGTTGTGGAAGTTCGGGATGGTCTCGGCGAGCGTCTCCGCCGGGAAATCGGCGAGCTGCTGCTGGAACGTGCCGAACGCGATGGCACTGCGGTAAAAGTCCTCCGGCGTTTCCGGTGCCTGCAGGCAGAGGCTGTCGGTGACGAAATCGAAAACGCGCCAGATCTCGCCCTGCGCATCGCAGTAGGTATCCACGCCGTCGTCGGTGAGGACAATGCGCAGCACGCCGCGCGGGTCCGTAATTTTGCGCGCAATGTGATCCGTCACAAGGCGGATGTTGCGCGTGAGCCCGGGGATATTCCGGAACACTGCGCCGTTGATGCGCTGGAGAATATATTTCGTTCCCTTGTCCGTGATGACGAGATAGGTGCCGTTGATATGACCGCAGCCGTACTTTTCGCACGACACGGCCGCGCCGTCGAGCCGGAAGTGGGAAGCCGCCGTTTCCGCAAAGTTCATGGAAATTACCTCCAATGCCTCATATGCCAAAATATTCTGTTTATCATAATAGCACAAAGTCGGGAAAAGTCAACGCTTTGCGGCGCTCCTCCCCCCTTTCGTCACGGTGTTGGCGCGCACGCATCGGCGGAAAAAGATTAAAAATTTTTATATATTCCAGTTGCATAATTATGGTAATTATGGTAAACTGAAATATGTCGAGTAATGCATAATATATCTTGTATTCTGCATAATTTCGATGCCCAATATGTTGATTTTCCGCAGTTTTTCGATTTTTCGAAAAACTGCGGCAAACAGGGAAAGGAGCATTCTTATGCGCAAAGCCATGCACAAAACGCTGGTCTGGCTGATGCTGGTCTCGATGCTGTTCACGTTTTTACCCGTGAGCGCACTGGCCGACGACGGCTCGACCCCGGATGCCCCCGAGGCGGAGCAGAGCGCCCCGAGCGACTCGCCGTCTGCGGAGTCTCCGCAAAACGAGAATGAAACGGGTCCGACGGAGGATGATCCCGACGCCGTGACCGATAACACGGACTCGGCGGAGAGCGATGAGCCCGCCGAGACCGAGAAAGCCGAGTCGGCCGAAGGCGGAGAGACCGCCGAGACCGAAACGGGCAAAAACGGCCACGGCTCCATTCTCTCCGACATCTTCTCCGGCGGCAACCCGACCGTCGCCTCCGTGGAGCCGGACGAGGGCGAGACATATTACCGCACCTATGTCTTTGTTTCCGGCGGGAAAACCGTCGCCTCGCAGATCGTAAAAGACGGTGAGACGCTTCTGGCTCCCGCCGCTCCCGAAGGCGAGGCCGGCGAGAAGTTCCTCGGCTGGTATGTGAACGGTGCAAAACTCACCTTCGGCAAGCAGACCGTGGAAAAGGCGGAGACGATCACCGTGACTGCCGTGTTCTCCAAGGTATACTATGCCTTCTTTGAGACTGTGGACGGAACGGTCTATAAGACGATCGAAGCGACGAGCGAGAACGAGTTCGCCGTCACCGCGCCGAGCGACTATGTACCGGCGAACTCCCGCGTGGAAAACTGGACTTACGACGGCACGAAGACCGTTGTGCCCGGCGACACCGTTGTGCTCGCAGCCGATACCGTGTTCAAACCGGACACCGTCCCGTGCGTATGGGTCACCTACGATACCGAGGGTGCGGGTTCCGTGGCATCGGAGTATGCGGATGTCGGCAGCACGGTAAAGCTCTCCTCCGCCTCACCCACCCGTCAGGGCTATACCTTTAAGGGATGGACGCTCACGAAGGGCAGCACCGATGCGGTGACGGAGATCGCGGACATTCAGACCGATACGACGGTCTACGCCATCTGGGAAGCGGCCGATGTCGGCTTCACCGTGGTGTACTGGGGCGAAAACGCGAGCGGCACGAATTACTCCCCGCTCGCTATGGCCTCCGCGAAAGCCAAGACCAGTGCGACCGTAAGCTCCGACGGCTATCAGACGCTGCCCTCCGGCACGACCGACAGCAGCTACTTCACCTTTGACAGCACGAAGACGGAAAGCACCGTCATTCTCGCGGACGGTTCCTCCGTGCTGAATGTATATTTTGCGAGAAATGTGTATACTATCACATTCAACCTGACTGGGGACGAGAACTTCTCTACGCAGCCCGTGCTGACTATGAACGGCGTGGAATACACCGGCACATACAGCTTTTCGGCAAGGTATGAGCAGGACATCTCAGCACTGTGGCCGACAGCCAGCGACTTCACCACGCTCCCGACCAAGAGCGGCGGCCGCGGAGGCACTACCACCTACAGTTTCAAGAGCTGGAACTCGACCTGGACATCCAAGCGTCTGACGCTGACGAGCGACATCATATCCGCCGGAACGATCAGTGCGTCCTGGGGCACGGACCTGACAACATATACATTAAATTATATGTTTGAAACGCCGGACGGCAGCGGCACAGCCTATAGATCCGGCGGCGTTACGCGCTACTATATGAAAAACGAAGTGTATTCCCAGACGGCGAATACCAGCCGCAACTCCACCTGGAGCGCAAAAACCATCACCGGCTTTACCTCTGTCACAGTCGATCAGAGCGGCACGACTGTCAACCTCTATTACTCCCGCAATTCGTATACGCTGACGCTCAACAACTACGGTGCGTCCGAAACGCACTCTGTCATGTACGAAGCGTCCCTTGCATCCTACAACACCACCCCGACCCGTCCGGACGGTTTCTCCGACAAGGCCATGTTCAAGGGCTGGTACACCGTAGAGCCGTCTTCGGTCACATCCACCACAGCGGCGTATGACTTTGCCGGAAGCACCATGCCTGCAGGCAACCTCGTTCTCTACGCCAAGTGGGAAGAGCCGGCCGTCACGGTCAACATGACGGTCACCATCGAGACGGAGAGCAAAAAGTGGACTCTCTCCTTCCCGCAGGGAAGCTCCATCGGCGAGCAGAGTGCGTATGCCGCTCTCCTGCAGGAGATTGGGGATTCCGGCTACACCCTGCTGCGTTGGGTAGACGGCAGCGGCAGTGCCGTGAACATCAACGAAAAAATCTACTCCGATACCACTCTCAGCGGCATTCTCGCCAAGGGCACCTATACGGTGACCTATGATCTTGGCGACGGCACGACCGTGATGGATCCGAATGCCTACGAGGCGGACACGGCCGCCAAGGTGTACTCCTACACCGGCACGGTACCCGAGGGCGAGGTATTCCTCGGCTGGACGACCGTTCAAGGCGGCACAGCGCCGGAGTATTACCCCGGCAGCGCCCTGCCGATCGAAAACGCGAATATCGTGCTTTATGCCGTGTTCGGCGCCAAGGAAGACACCCTCACACTCACCTATAAGGCGAACGGCGGGGTCGGCGAGGATACGACCGTTTCGGGTCTCCTCAATAACAGCCGCGTCACGCTCGCGGGCGCCATCTTCACGCGTCCGGGCTATACGCTGACCGGCTGGGCCCGCAGTGCGGGTGCAGCGAAGGCGGAATTCAACATCGGCGGCACGGCGCGCGTGGACTATCTCGGCGAGAATGTCCTCTATGCCGTTTGGACGGCGAACAGCGACACCGCCTACAAGGTGGAATTCTACTATGACGGCGTGCTGACCAATACGGCCGAGCGCACCGGCACCACGGACACCGAGGTCTCCGTGACCGCCAAGGATAAGACGCCCTCTTCCGACCGCTATGTGTTCGACGAGAGTGCGGCCAATATTCTCTCCGGCACCGTGGCGGGCGAAGGCACGCTCGTGCTGAAGGTATACTTCAAGCGCAACATCGTCTCCTATACCGTGCACCACTACCTCAACGGCACCGAAGTGCCGGTCGCGGACGATGACACCGGCACGATGGCGGTCGGCGAGACGCTGACGGCTGCCGCCTCTTCCGCGCTCTATGCGGAATATGCCGCGGCGGGCGTTTCCTCCTACGCCCCCGCGCAGACCAAAGAGATTGCCGTGAGCGGCAATGTCATCACGGTCTACTACACCGTTCCTCTCACCATCACCGCCGCCACCGCGAGCAAGACCTATGACGGCACGGCACTGACGGACGGCACCTTCACAGCCGAAGGTCTCGTGAACGGCGACACCGCCGACAAGATCACGCTCTCCATGACGAGCGAGAGCACCATCACGAATGTCGGCGAGCAGGTCAATAAGATCAACACTTCCTCCGTGAAGTACAACGGTGCCAAGCTCCCCTCCTACTATGCCGCATCCTATGCAGACGGCAAGCTGACCGTCAAGGCCGTGAGCGGCACGGTCACCGTGACGATCGCCGAGAAGTCCGGCACCGCCGAGTACGACGGCAAGAGCCACAGCATCACGGGCTACGCGTCCATGACTTCCGACAACGCACTCTACAGCGTGAAGAGCGTTGAGGAGACCGCGACCGACGCCTGGACGGCGACCGGCACGGACGCCGGCACCTACGCCGTGGGCATTGAAGCCTCGGACTTCAAGAACACCGACCCCAACTTCGCCGATGTGCAGTTCGTCATCGTGGACGGCGTACTCGAGATTACGCCGTTCTCCAAGGCGGTCACCGTCACCGTGACGGAAAACTCCGGCACGGCCGAGTATGACGGCGCGGAGCACTCCGTGTCCGGCTATAAGAGCATGACCGCCAACAGCACGCTCTACGATGTTTCCGCCGTCAAGGCGACCGAGACCGAGGCGTGGACGGCCAAAGGCACGGATGCCGGTACCTACGAGCTCGGCATTGAGGCCAAAGACTTCGCGAACACCGACCCCAACTTCGCCGATGTGCGGTTTGTGATTAAAGACGGCGCACTCGAGATCTCGAAGTACGCCAAGACCGTAACGGTCACCGTCGCCGAGAACGCCGCGAGCGTCATGTATGACGGCGAGGAGCACTCCGTCTCCGGCTACAGGAGCATCGAATCGGACAACGCGCTCTACGATGTGACCACCGCCGTCAAGGCGACCGAGACCGAGGCGTGGACGGTCAAAGGCACGGATGTCGGCTCCTATCCGGTCGGCATCAAGGCAGCCGATTTTGCGAACACCGACCCGAACTTCGCGAGTGTGAAGTTCGTCATCGCGGACGGCGCTCTCGACATCACCGCCGCGACCGGCAAGGTCACCGTGACCATCACCGAAAATTCCGGCAGCGCCGAATATGACGGCGAAGCCCACACCGTTTCGGGCTATGCCTCCATCGTTTCCGATAACCCGCTCTACGATGTGAGCACGAGCGTGAAGGAGACGAAGAAGAGCGCGTGGACGGTCACCGGCACGAACGCCGGCACCTATGAGCTCGGCATTCAGGCCTCCGACTTCAAGAACACGAACCCCAACTTCTCGGATGTTGAATTCGTCATCGTGGACGGCTCGCTCTCTGTCAGCCAAAAGCCCATCACGATCACCGCAGGCTCCGATCAGCGTGAGTATGACGGCACGCCGCTCGCGAGCAGCGCTTATACGAGCACCGATCTCGCCGCGACGGATCACTTCGATTCCGTCACCCTGACCGGCAGCATCACCGCCGTCGGCAAGACGGCCAACACCGCCTCCGATGCGATCATCAAGAACGCCGGCGGCCGTGATGTAACCGCGAACTACGCCATATCCTATGTGCCCGGCGAGCTCGAGATCACGCAGAACACCAAAGCTGTTTCGGTCACCGCCAACAGCAATTCCTGGATGTACGACGGCACCGAGCACGCCGACGGCGGCTACACCGTGACCTATGACGGCAAGGACTACACCGCCGCCGCGGGCGAGAGCGTAACGCTGCCCACCGGCGACAAGGTCACCGCGGTCATCACTTCGAGCGTGAAGAATGTGACCGACACGAAGGACGGCAACAACACCCTCACCGTAACGGTCGAGAACGCCGGGCAGTACAAGAGCATCTCGACGACGCCCGGCACGCTGACCGTGACGGAGCGCCATGTGACGCTCACCTCCGCCGACGGCACGAAGATCTACGACCGCACGCCGCTGACCAACGACTCTGTCACCGTGAGTGAGGACGGCTTCGCCGAGGGCGAGGGCCCGATCCTCACCGTCACCGGCTCGCAGGCGCTCGTCGGCGAGAGTGAGAACACATTCGGCTATGAGCTCGCCGCCGGATCGCTCGCTTCGAACTATGTCATTACCACCGTATTCGGCACACTGAAGGTCACCGGCGACAAGATCGTCCCGGCCAAGACCACCCCGGATGTACAGAGCAACTATCAGCTCGGCGACAAGATCCCGTTCACTGTCTCCGTGGAGAATGTGAGCACCGAGGAAGTCACGAACATCACCGTAACGGACGCCTCCGCCGTCATCACGGCGGGCACGGGCTACACCGTTTCCGGTGACGGACACACTGCCGTCATCGCCTCCGTCGCCTCCGGCGCGACGGTTGCCGTGAACGCGGAGCACGTCGTCACCTCCGACGACATCCTTGCCGGTACGGTCGGCAACACCGCGACCGTGTCCTGGGACGACACCACGAAGACCGTCAGTGCGGACAGCCATGACATCAACGCGCCCATCGTATCGCTCGAGCTCGTCAAGACCTCCGATACGAACGGCGAGCGTCTCAAGCTCGACGATGTCGTGACCTACACCGTTTCGGTCACGAACACCGGCAACATTCCCTGCAAAGTCAGCCTCACCGATGAGCTGACCGGCGTGAGCGTATCCCAAAAGGAGCTCGCCGTCGGCGAGACCTACACCGACACGTTCGGCACCTACACCATCACCGAGGAAGACATTCTGAACGGCTCCGTGACGAACACCGTCGTCGCCGCTGTGGCTCCCGTCAGCTACAAGGCGTACGAGGACGGTCAGACCGTCACCAAAAAGACCGAGGCCCTCACTGAGGAAGCCTCCGTCACCGATCAGACCGTCGGCACCGACAAGGACCTGACGATCGTCAAGCAGAGCACAGACTCCTCCAAACGCTATGCGCTCGGCGAGACCATCACCTACACCATCACCGTAACGAACACCGGCAACCAGACGCTCAATAACATCGTCCTCACCGACACCATCGCCGCGGCACAGATCACGGCGGGCACCGGCTACACGGCTGCGGGCGGCACGGCGACCATCGCCTCGCTGAAGCCCGGCGCGTCCGTCACCGTGAACGCGCAGTACACCGTGACGAGCGACGATATCAAGGCAGGTCAGGTCGTGAACTCCGTGACCGTGACCGGCGATGATGAGCCGACCAGCAAGCACATCACCCCCGCGACCGACTCCACGGCGGCGCTGAACACCGCGCTGTCCGTCACAAAGACATCCGACAAGACCGGCGCTGTGAAGCTCGGCGAGACCATCACCTACACCATCACGGTGAAGAACGAGGGCAATGTGCCGTACACCAACGTGCAGGTCGTTGACGCACTCACCGGCATGGACGAGATCATCGATGTCCTCGCAGTGGGCGAAACGAAGGAATTCACCACCGCCTACACCGTCACGAGCGACGATGTCCTCCGCGGCAGCATTGTGAACACCGTCACCGCCAAGGGCGACAGCATCCCCGACCCGGACGATCCGTCCACGCCGAAGACCCCGGAGGGCACGGACGAGATCACCGACGAGACCGCCGATGTGGACACCACGCTGACCGTCACCAAGACCTCCGACAAGACGGAGAACGTGCAGCTCGGTGAGACCGTCAACTACACCGTCATGGTGAAGAACGACGGCAACGTGCCGTACTACAATGTCGAAGTCAGCGACCCGCTCACCGAGGCGGAGTGGCTGATCGACGAGCTGAAGGTCGGCGAGACGAAGACCTTCACCACCTCCTACACCGTCACGAGCGATGATATCCTCGCAGGCAAGATCGTGAACACCGTCACCGCGAAGGGCGACGACATCGTCGATCCGAAGGATCCCGATACCCCGAAGACCCCCGAGGACGAGGCCGAGACCGAGAACGAAACGGACGATGTGAACGCGAAGCTCACCGTCACCAAGGCCTCCGACAAGACGGAGAATGTGAAGCTCGGCGAGACCGTCAACTACACTGTCACGGTCACCAATGACGGCAATGTGCCTTATTACAATGTTAAGGTCAGCGACCCGCTCACCGAGGCGGAGTGGACGATCGACGAGCTGAAGGTCGGCGAAACGAAGACCTTCAACACGACCTACACCGTCACGAGCGATGACATCCTCGCGGGCAGCATTGTGAACGCCGTGAGCGCCAAGGGCGACGACATCGTCGATCCGAAGGATCCCGATACCCCGAAGACCCCCGAGGACGAGGCCGAGACCGAGAACGAAACGGACGATGTGAACGCGAAGCTCACCGTC
>CAVGGQ010000009.1:10170-36930 GCA_963628785.1 Oscillospiraceae bacterium
AGACCTTCAACACGACCTACACCGTCACGAGCGATGACATCCTCGCGGGCAGCATCGTGAACGCCGTGACTGCCAAGGGTGACGACATCACAGATCCGAAGCACCCCGCCGCGCCGAAGACCCCCGAAGGCAAGGATGAAGTCACCGACAAGACCGATGACGTCAACGCCGGACTGAAGGTAACGAAGAAGTCCGGCAAGACCGCCGCCGTGCAGCTCGGTGAGACCATCACCTATACCATCACGGTCACCAATGACGGCAACGTGCCTTACTACAAAGTCAAGGTATCCGACCCGCTCACCGGCTTCGGCAAGACCCTTGCCACGCTCGGTGTCGGCGAAACGCAGACCTTCACCACTTCCTACACCGTGACCAGTAAGGACATCCTCGCCGGTGAGATCGTGAACACCGTGACCGCCAAGGCGGACAAGGTGAACGGCACGGAGCCCGCGGGCAGCGCAACCGTCACCGACGAGACCGCCGATGTGAACGCCGCGCTTACCGTCACGAAGACGTCCGACAAGACCGGCGCCGTGAAGCTCGACGAGACGATCACCTACACCATCACGGTGAAGAACGACGGCAACGTGCCGTACTACAATGTCAAAGTCAGCGACCCGCTCACCGGAGCGAACTGGACGATCAACGAGCTGAAGGTCGGCGAGACGAAGAGCTTCACCACCTCCTACACCGTGACGAGCGATGATATCCTCGCCGGCAAGATCGTGAACACCGCCTCTGCAAAGGGCGACGACATCGTCGATCCGAAGGATCCCGACACGCCGAAAACGCCCGAGGGCGAGGGCGAGACCGAAAACAAGACCGATGAAGTCAAGGCCGACCTCACCATGGAAAAGACGATCGTGCAGCCGAAAGAATACTACAAGCTCGGCGAGACGATCACCTACTCCATCAAGGTCACGAACACCGGCAATGTGCCCTGCACCGATGTGGTCGTCACGGACGCGCTGACCGGCTTCGGCGATACCATCCCGACGCTCGCGGTCGGCGAGACGAAGACCTTCACCACGACCTACACCGTGCAGGAGAGCGATCTCGGAAACGGTGACTACGGCACTGTCACCAATGCCGCCGCCGTGAAGGGCGAGACGCCCGATCCGACCGATCCCGACGTGGAGAAGCCGGCCGACCCGACCGGCACTGACAGCGTCGATGTCAAGACCTCCATCCGCATCGTCATCACCGCGAACGACAATACCGTCGCTTACGACGGTCAGGCGCACGGCGAGAACGGCTATACCGTCACCGGGCTCAAGGACGGCCACGACCTCACCGTGACAGTCGCCGGCAGCCGGGTCAAGGCGGCCGTGTATGAGGATGAGCTCGTGCCGAAGAATGCCAAGATCACCGAGAACGGCACGGATGTCACCCGCCACTACGAGATCACCTATATTCCCGGCGACCTCACCATCACGCAGAGCGCGAAGGCCGTGACCGTCACCGCGAACAGCAACTCCTGGGTATACGACGGCAAGAGCCACTCCGACGGCGGCTATACCGTGAACTATGACGGCGTGGACTACACCGCCGAAGCCGGCAAGTCCGTAACGCTGCCGACCGGCGACAAGGTCACCGCGAAGATCACGGCAAGCGTGAAGTATGTCGAAGACACGCAGGACGGCAACAACCCGATCGTCTCGCTGACGGTCGAAAACGCCGACCAGTACATGACCGTCAAGTCCGTCGCCGGCACACTTGCCGTTACGCCTGTGACCGACACCGTGACCGTCACCGTCACTGAGAACTCCGGTACCGCCGAGTATGACGGCGAGGAGCACTCCGTGAGCGGCTATAAGAGCATGACCGCGAGCGACGCTCTCTACGATGTCAAGGCCAATGTCGCCAAGACCGAGACTGCCACATGGACGGCCGCCGGCACGAACGTCGGCACCTACGACCTCGGCATCGAGCCGGGCGACTTTACGAACACCAACGGCAACTTCGCGAATGTCGAATTCGTCATCGTTGACGGCGCGCTCGAGATCACGCCGTACTCCAAGACCGTGACCGTCACCGTCACCGGCGCATCCGACTCGGCGGCGTATGACGGCGAGGAGCACTCCGTGAGCGGACTCACCTCCGTCGTTTCGGACAACGCCCTCTACGATGTGACCACAGCCGTAAGGCAGACCGAGACCGCCGGCTGGACGGCGTCCGGCACGCTCGTCGGCGAGTATCCGCAGACCATCCGGCCCTCCGACTTTGAAAACACCGATGAAAACTTCGCCGAAGTCAAGTTCGTCATTGAAAACGGCACGCTCGAGATCACCCAGAGCACCCGCAAGGTCGTCGTGACCGTGACGGAGAACTCCGACAACGTGGTCTATGACGGCAGCGTCCACACCGTGAAGGGCTACGCCTCCATGTTCGCGAACAGCCCGCTCTACGATGTGAAGACGAGCGTTGCAGAAACCGAGACGGCGGCCTGGACCGCCGAGGGCACGAATGTCGGCGAGTACAAAGTCGGCATCGAGCCGGGCGACTTTGCGAACACCAACCCGAACTTCTCCGATGTCGAGTTTGTCGTTGTGGACGGCTCGCTCGTCATCACGAAGGCTCCGATCAAGGAGTATGTGACCGTGACGCCGAATGACGCCGAAAAGGTGTACGACGGCGAGGCCCTCAAGGCGCAGAGCGCTGAGGCCGTGGATAAAAACGGCGGCGCTCTGACGGTCGAGTACAGCACCGACGGCGAGAACTGGACGGAAGATCCCGGCACCATCACCGCCACGGAAGCTGCGGACAGCACGAGCGTGCAGATTCGCGTGAGCGGCAGCAACTATGACGGCTATGTGACAAGCGAGCAGGCGCTGACCGTAACGCCGCGCCCGATGACCGTCACCGCGGACGATGTCACCGTGACCTTTAACGGCAAGCAGCACGGTCTTGTCGGCTACAGTACCGATAACCTCGTAAGCGGTCAGAAGGCCGCGTCCGTACAGAGCGGCTTCACTGCGAAGGACGCCGGCACGTACACCGATAAGATCGATGTACACGATGTCGTCATTCAAGACGCCAACGGCCGCGATGTTACCGCCAACTACACCGTGACGTATGAGCCCGGCACGCTGGTCATCAACCCCTACACCGACCCGATCACCGTGCAGATTAGCGGCGAGAGCGGCGTGTTCCACTATGACGGCATGTACCACATCGTGGAAGGCTACACTGTTAAGGGAACGGTACCGTTCTACACCGCCGATGAAGTCGTGTTCACCGGCAGCGCAGAGATCAAGGAGCTTCGCCCCGGCGATTACAGCATGGGTCTCAAAACCGGGGACTTCTCCGACCGCGGCGTGAACTTCACGAACGTGACGTTCGTTGTGGCGGACGGCGGCATGCGCATCTTCACGAACCGCTATTACATTGCATGGATGTTTGACACCGATCAGCGCATCGACGATGAGGAGCCCGACACGCTCTTCTCCTCCATAGCGCGGTATATCCGCAATCAGGATATCTCGCTCGTGCTGCACACCGGCGATGTGGTGGCAGACGCCGACAGCGAGGGCCAGTGGAACGTGTTCAACAATGCCATGCAGGATGTACGCGATGACGAGGAAAAGACCGTGCTCATGATCGCGGGCGAGAAGGAAGCCGGCAGCTCGCTCTTCATGCAGCAGACCGATTGGAGTTCCTTCGAAGACGAGGATCTCTATGAGGGCGGCAAGGGCTACGCCTACCGCTTCAGCATCGGCGAGCGCAGCATGATCCTCGTGGGTCTCGGCGCCGACGCCATGACCGAGGAAGCGTTCGAGTGGGCGAAGGGTCGCTTCGATTCCGCGCCGGATGCGTCCGGCATCCTGATGGTTCCCGAGTACCTGCTCGAGGACATGAAGGCAGAGCAGAAGATCGCGGACAGCGCCGCGAAGCTCGAGGAGATCGTTGTGAAAGAGTGCGAGAACGTGCGCCTGGTGCTCTCGAGCAGCGGCGGCTACGAGAGCCACCACGAGTTCCTGTACGGTGAGCGCAAGGTCATCGCCATCAACTCCGACTACGAAGCCGCAGCCAAGGCGGGCTACTTCACGCTCCTCACCTACAACGAGGATCTCAACCTCCTGAGCGTATCGAACCTCTGCCCCTACACCTACGACTTCGTCTACAACGAACGCAAAGCCGAAAACGAGTGCTACGTCTTCAGCCACGTCTTCTGATCCCCCCATCTAAAGCACAGCGCCCCCGGAGCCAAAGCTTCGGGGGTGCATTTTTAAGCTCCGCCGCATTGAAGGATCGGGGCGGGCATGGTATAATGATTTAACTTGATACAAAGGAGACGACGATATGGAAAAGGCATCCGGGGGGGCGCGGTGTAAGACGACTGCGTCCGCGGCGCTTAAGATTGTGATCTTTATCTCCATGGTCATCGGGCTGCGGCACACGTTTGCGGGCGGCTCGTTCATGAGCCGGAACTCGCTGCTGTTCTTTACGATCCAGAGCAACCTGTGGATCGGGTGCTGGTGTCTGCTGTTCGCACTGCTGCAGATTCTCGGCGCGCTGCGCGGGAAAAATTATATCAGCCCGTGGATACACGCCGTGAAATTCATGTTCACGGCTTCCATCACGCTCACCTTCGCCGTCATGACCGCCATGCTCACGCCGGTGATGATCGCGCAGGGCGGCGGTGCGGCGCTGCTGCAGCCGTCGAACATTTTCCCGCACTATGTCGTGCCCATCCTCTCCGTAGCGGACTTTTTCCTCTTCGATACGGACTGGCGTCCGCGCCGCCGCAGTGCGCTGCTCGCGGTCATCATGCCGCTCTGCTACATCACGACCTCCTTCGCCCTCGGCGCGGCCGGCGTGCAGTACACCCCCGAAGGCGACACTTTCCCGTACTTTTTCATGGACTGCCGGGCCATGGGCTGGTTCCGCGGCTTTCAGCCCGACGGCAAATACGGCGCCATGACCCTCGGCACCGCCTGGTGGCTCCTCATCCTCACGGTCTTCGTAGTCTTCATGGGCTATGCCTACATCGCCCTCCAGCAAAGATCCCAGCATTCCCGCCTATCCCGGATCCCGTTTGCATAAAGGAGAAAACGCCTATGAGCGACACAATGAACGATCCCGCTCTCTCGGAGTGGGAAACTTATATGGCGAAGGCGCTTTTGCTGGCGTGGGAGGCCGGTGCGGCCGGGGAGATACCGGTCGGGTGCGTAGTGGCGGATGAGGCCGGACGCATCATCGGGCGTGGGCGTAACCGGTGCGAGGAAGGGGCGGACGCCACCGCCCATGCGGAGATCGAAGCCATCCGCGAGGCCTGCCGCGCCAAAGGTACCTGGCGGCTCGAGGGATGCACGCTCTTCGTTACGCTCGAGCCGTGCCCCATGTGCGCGGGCGCGATCCTCAATGCGCGCGTTTCCACCGTGGTGTACGGCGCGCGTGAGGCGAAAAGCGGCTCGTGCGGCAGCGTCATCGACCTCTTTTTCGAAAACTACGGTTTCCAGCCGCGCGTGTACGAAGGCGTAAGGCGTGAAGAATGCGCCGCCCTCCTGCGCGACTTCTTCCGAAAAATGCGGGAATGATCCGCCATATACAGGCAGCAGTAAACCCCGCCTTTCCGAATTACTCGGAGAGGCGGGGTTTCCATATAGCGGCTTCTCTGTGCAAATTTCAAAGTTTGCACTTTGCCTCGGTTTCCATTCCCTCAGTCAGCCTGAGGGTCTGACAGCTCCCCTTGAGCAAAAGGGGAGCCATAGGCGGTTATGCCTTGACGGTGCCGTCGGCGTTGAAGAGGGGGAGGGGGGCGAGGACAGTGATGTCCTTGCGTTCGGCGGCGTCGCCCTCGGCGAGGACGGCCATTTTGCCGACGATGATGCCTTCGGCCTTCTTGACGAGCTCTTCCATGGCGCGCAGGCTCTCGCCGGTGGAGATGACATCGTCCACGATGAGGATGCGCTTGCCCTTCATGCGCTCGGCGTCGGCGGTGTCGATGATGAGCGTCTGGGTGCCGGCGGTGGTGATGGAGTGCACATGCACTTCGAATATGCCGGACATGTACGCCTTCGCCTTTTTGCGGGCGAGCAGATAGGGGATGCCGCTCTGGCGGGACATCTCATAAGCGAGAGGAATAGCCTTCGCTTCGGGGGCGATGATATAGTCGAACTCGGGGGCACGCTTCAAAAGCTCTTTCGCGGCGTGGATGGTGAGCTCCACATCGCTGAACATGACGAATGCGCCGATGTACAGATCATCGCTGACCGGGCAAAGCGGCAGATCGCGGTGCAGCCCGGCAATATTCATGGGGTAAGTCATCATTTGAACAGGACTCCTTTTATGTTATGTTTATGGCAGCACCGCATAATTCGGCAAGAGCGATTTGCGAGAGATTTTTTGCCGAATCAAGGAAGAAAACCGCAGCCATACTTTGTGTATGGCAAGGTTTGATGACAATGAGTCGGCGAAAAAGATCCGCAAAGCGCCGAAGACGACATTGTGCGGTGTTGCCTTATGTTTTTTATACATCCAGCCCGGTGAGGTATCTTCTTACCATGTCGAGGGCGTTGCTGGCGGCTATGAGGCGGATGCGGGGGCGGGGGACGTGGCCGCACTGGAGCCGGCGCACGAAGCAGCCGTTTTTCGCGGCGAGTGCCACATATACAAGCCCAACATCGTCGCCGTCGGGACCCGCCCAGCCGGTGATGCCGATGCCGACGTCGCTCGCGAGCGTTTTGCGGACGCGTTTGGCCATTTTCGCGGCGACCGGATGGCTCACGACGCCGTTCTCATCGATGAAATCCTCATCGATATCGAGGAGCAGTTCCTTTGCGTCCTCGGTATACACCACGACGCCACCGCGGAACACCGTGCTCGCACCGGGGATGTCGGTGATGCGCTCGGCAAGGAGACCGCCGGTGCAGCTCTCCGCCGTGGCGAGCGTGGCGTTTTTCTCTTTCAGCAGTGTGAAAACGCGTTCTTCGAGCGAGGCGCAGTCGATGCCGTAAACGAGGTCGCCCATGCGCTCGCAGATGTCGTCCACGACCGGCTCCATGAGCTTTTCGCACTCGTCGGCGCTCGATGCTTTCGCCGTTACGCGCACCCAGCACTCACCTTCGCGGGAATAGGGCGCGACGGTCGGGTTCGCGCCGTCCATGAATTCGCGCAACTTCGCCTCCATCGCGCCCTCGCCGATGCCGAAAAAGCGGATCATGTGCGAGCGGATGGTCGCGCCGGAAAGCTTCTGGAGATAGGGCATCACATAGTTTCGCAGCATCGTCACGCATTCGCGCGGAGGGCCGGGCAGCATGACAACGCGCACATTGCCCTCTTCGATGATGCAGCCCGGAGCGGTGCCGCAGTCGTTCGGCAGACGGATACTCCCCTTGGGGAGGTACGCCTGCTGGATATTGTTGTCGGTAAACGGACGGCCCTTTTCGGTAAAATACTCGCGGATGTCCTCGAGCGCTTCCTCATCGAGAATGAGCTCTCGCTCAAAGGCGCGGGCGAGCGTCTGCTTCGTAAGGTCATCGCATGTGGGGCCGAGGCCGCCGGTGGTGACGATGAGGTCGGCGCGGTTGCGCGCGCGGTAAATGCACTCGGTGAGCCGCGCGGGGTTGTCCCCGACTACGGTGTGCCAGTAGACATTGATGCCCAGCTCCGCCAGCGCGAGGGAGATGTCGCGCGCATCGGTATTGACCGTTCCGCCGAGCAGAAGCTCGGTCCCGACGGAGAGAATTTCGGCGTTCATACCGTCGCCTCCTCATAAAAAAGCAAGTCTTACTATACTACCGTTCCCGCCGCAAATCAATACGGCAAACGGGACTTTTTGTTCAGGGATCGAACCGGACGCGCTCTATGCCGTTGACGGCTTCGGCTACGAGGGACTCGATGTCGAGAACGGATTCGGCTTCTTCTACGGCGTCGATGCGCGGGCGGGTGCGGGGGTGACGCGGGGTGAATACCGTGCAGCAGTCCTCGTAGGGGAGCGTAGATAGCTCGTAAGTGCCGATCTTGCGGGAGATGCGCACGATCTCTTCCTTGTCAAAGCCGATGAGCGGACGCAGCACCGGCACGCGGCACACTGCCTCCGTGCAGCCGAGTGCTTCCATGGTCTGCGAGGCTACCTGGCCGAGGTTCTCGCCCGTGACGAGCGCCTTCGCGCCGTTGCGGTCGGCGACTTCCTGCGCGATGCGCATCATGAAGCGGCGCATGATGAGTGTGAAATACTCCTCGGGGCACTTGTCGCGGATCTCGGTCTGGATGTGCGTAAACGGCACGATCTCCACTGTGAGGCGGCCGCAGTAGGCGGTGAGTTCCTTCGCAAGGTCGAGCACCTTCTGCTTGGCGAGCTCGGAGGTGTACGGGAAGGAGAAAAAATGCACGGGGATCATGTGGACGCCGCGTTTGGCGATCATATACGTGGACACCGGCGAATCGATGCCGCCGGAGAGGAGCGTGACGGCGGTGCCGCCGCAGCCGACCGGCAGTCCTCCGGCGCCGGGGAGCGGCGGGCGGTGGATATAAGCGGCTCTCTCGCGCACCTCCACGTGCACGGTGAGCTCCGGATCGTGGACATCCACGGCCGTATCCGGGAACGTCTCGGCGAGCTCGCCGCCGACATACTGGCTGACCTGGATGGAAGTCATCGGGAACGACTTATCGGCGCGGCGGGTCTCCACCTTGAAGCTCTTTGCTTCGCGCATGGCGTCCGCCATGTACTCGATGGCCTTGGCCGCCATAGCATCGGGCGTCTTTTCGCACGCGGCGGCGCGGACAACGGCGCACACGCCGAATACCTTCGTCATCGCCTCGAGCGCGGCGTCCATGTCGGCGTCGTCGCTCTTCGGCTCGACATACACTGTGGACTGCAGGCAACTCACATCAAACTCGCCGATGGAGGCGAGGCGGCGCTTCACATTGGAGAGCAGCTTCTGCTCGAAATATTTCTTGTTGAGACCCTTAAGGACGATCTCGCCCTGCTTGAGAAGAATGATGTCCTGCATAGTTACCCTCACAGATATTGTAATAGCTCCGCCGGAGCATGGATGATGCCGAGTGCGGCGCACTCCTCGAGCCGGGAGCGGTCCCGGTAGCCCCAGTCGCACAGGACGCAGGGCATGCCGGCGTTTTGCGCCGTTTGGCTGTCTACGCCGGAATCGCCGACATAGAGCGCACGGTCTTTGGAAATGCCGAGCGCCGCGAGCGCGGCATACACCGCATCGGGCGCGGGCTTCGTGGGACGGTCGGGGTTTTTGCCCTCCGTGTGAGCGATCCGCCCGCCGAGAAAGCGTGCGATCATGGGAGCGGCGTCGGTCGTATCTTTGTTCGAAACGCACGCGGTGCGGATGCCCCGGGTGCGAAGTTCGTCCAGCATCTCGGGGATGCCGGGATAGGGCGTCACGCGATCCTGTGAGTGCGCGGCATAATATTCGGAATAAAAGGCGAGCGTTTGTTCGAGAAGCGCCTCGCGTCCTTCGCCGAGGGCGCGGGTGATGAGCATGCGCGCGCCGTTGCCGACCATGGAGCGGATCTCGTGCTCGGTGTGCTCCGGGCAGCCGACGCTCCGCAGCGCGGCATTCACCGCCCCGGCAATGTCGGGGAGCGTGTATAAAAGCGTTCCGTCCAGATCAAAAAGGACGGCATCAAAGCGGTTCATAGCGTACCTCCGTCGGCAGAGGAAATGAGAAAATCGTAGGTGCGGTACTGGATGGCCTCGGCTAAATGCTCGGGCTCTATAGTCTCCGACCCTGCGAGGTCGGCGATCGTACGCGCCACGCGAAGGATGCGGTCGTAGCTTCGCGCCGTGAGCGAGAGCGACTCAAATGCGCCCTTCATGAGCGCATCGCCCTCCTCGGTGAGAGCGCAGTAGAGTTCCATATCGTGCGGGCCCATGTTCGCGTTGGACACCGTGCCGGAATCGAATCGTTTGCTCTGCACCTCGCGGGCGCGGTTGACCCGCTCGCGGATGGCGGAGGACGGCTCGGCGTCCGGGCGGCGGCGCAGCTCTTCATAGGCGAGTGCCGGGACTTCGACGATGATATCGATGCGGTCCATGAGAGGGCCGGAGAGCTTGGAATGATAGGCGCGCACGGACTTTTCGCTGCAGCGGCAGCGCCCGCCCAGCTGACCGTACCAGCCGCATTTGCACGGGTTCATCGCGCACACGAGCATGAAGCGGCTCGGATACACGGCGGTGCCGGCGGCGCGGGAGACGGTGACGATGCCGTCCTCGAGCGGCTGGCGCATGACCTCGAGCACATCGCGGTGGTACTCCGGCAGCTCATCGAGGAACAGCACGCCGTTGTGCGCGAGCGATACCTCGCCCGGCTGCAGCTGCGCACCGCCCGCCATGGCGGCGGCGGAGAGCATGTGGTGCGGCGCACGGAACGGCCGCTGACGCAGGACGGGGCGCTTTTCGTCCGTGAGGCCGGAGACGCTCCATATACCGGTGGACTCCATCGTCTCCTCGCGGCTCATGTCCGGGAGGATGGACGGCAGGCGCTTGGCGAGCATCGATTTGCCCGAACCCGGCGGGCCGACCATGAGGATGTTGTGTCCGCCCGCGGCGGCGACTTCAAGAGCGCGCTTCACGTTTTCCTGTCCCTTGACTTCGGAATAGTCGGGGAAGGTGAGCTCCTCGGCGCTCGGCTCGGGGGGCTCGGCGGGAGCAATCTTCTCCTTGCCCGCAAGATGGGCGAGAAGCTCCGGCACATTGTGCACCGGGTAGACCGTGAGGCGTTCGGCGTAGGCGGCCTCGCGCGCATTGCCTGCGGGGACATAGAGCGTGCGGATGCCCGCCTTTTCCGCCGCGAGCGCCATGGGCAGCGCGCCGCGCACGGGGCGCACCTCGCCCGAGAGCGAGAGCTCACCGATGGCGGCGGCATCGTCCGGGAGGGGCTTCGCCTGTCCGGTGGCGATGAGGATGCCGAGAAGGATCGGAAGGTCGTAGACCGTGCCCGCCTTCTTGCGGTCGGCGGGTGCGAGGTTCACGGTGACGCGGCTCACGGGAAAATTCATGCCGCAGCTCTTCGCCGAAGCCCGCACGCGCTCGCGCGCTTCCTTAACGGCGGCGTCGGGCAGGCCGACAATGTCAAACTGCGGCAGCCCCCCGGAGAGAAAGATCTCCGCGGAAACCTCATAGCCGCCGATGCCCAAAAGCCCAAGTGAACGTATTTTCGCCACCATGCCGGTCGCCGCCTTTCTGTTTGGTAGATTTTCTGTTTCTGTATTGAGAGGGACGCGCCCGCCGGCGGGCGGGCGCAAACCGTCTCATGCCCTCTTAGGGGGCTGTCTGCGGCGCAGCTCGCCGACGGGGGGCGCGTTTACCGACGCTCAGCCCTTGATGGCTTTGGTTTTGCGGCGGTCGTTGACGGCGGCGTTGATCTTTTCGGCGGCTTCGGCGGGGGTGAGTTTTTCCTGGGTACCGGCGGCCATGTCCTTGAGGGAGACGACGCCCGCGGCGGCCTCGTCGGTGCCGACGATGAGCGCGAACGGGATGCCGGACTTGTCGGCGAAGCCGATCTTCTGCTTGAACTTTTTGTTTTCAAAATAGACCTGCGTCTTCACGCCCGCCGAGCGCAGCACCGTGGCGGTCTCCACGGCGAACGCCATGCAGGCGGTGTCCATCGGGATGACGACGGCTTCCGCCGGAGCGGTGAGGATGTCGTCGGAGAGCATATTCTGCTCCTGCAGGACATAGAAAAGGCGTGTGACGCCGATGGAAATGCCGACGCCGGGGAGCGTGTGGTCGGTGTAGTAGCCGGCGAGGTTGTCGTAGCGGCCGCCGGAGCACACGGAGCCGATCTCCGGGTGGTCGGTCATGACGGTCTCGTACACCGTGCCGGTGTAGTAGTCGAGGCCGCGGGCGATGGTGAGGTCGATCTCGAAGTTCTCCGCGGGGACGCCGAAGGAGCCCACATACTCCACCACGGTGGCAAGCTCGCGCAAGCCCTCATCGAACGCTTCGTTCTTCCCCTCGTAGCGGCGCAGGAAGTCGAGCTTCTCCGCGCTCGTGCCGGGGACGGAGATGAATTCGAGCACCTTGTCCGCCGCCTCTTCGGGCACGGCGAACTCTTCCGTGAGGACGGCGCGCACCTTCTCCGGGCCGATCTTGTCGAGCTTATCGATGGTGCGCATCACGTCGCCGGACTTCTCCGTGAGCTCGAGCAGGGCAAAGAAGCCGTTGAGCACCTTGCGGTTGTTGACGCGGATACGGAAATTCCTGAGTCCGAGGGCGTTGAACGTGCGGTAAATGACGGCGGGGATCTCGGCCTCATTCATGATGTCGAGCTTGCCGTCGCCGATGATGTCAATGTCCGCCTGGTAGAACTCGCGGAAGCGGCCGCGCTGGGCGCGCTCGCCGCGGTAGACCTTGCCGATCTGGTAACGGCGGAACGGGAATGTGAGCTCGTTGGCGTGGAGTGCCACATACTTCGCGAGCGGCACGGTGAGATCGAAGCGCAGCGCGAGGTCGCTGTCGCCCTTTGTGAAGCGGTAGATCTGCTTTTCCGTTTCACCGCCGCCCTTGGCGAGGAGCACATCGGAGCTTTCGATGATCGGTGTATCGAGCGGCGTGAAGCCGTAGAGAGCGTAGCTTTCGCGCAGCGTCGCCATGACGCGCTGCATTTTCTTCTGGTCCTCCGGCAGGAGCTCCATAAAGCCGGAGAGCGTATGCGGACGGATCTGAGCCATAAGGGAATTTTCCTCCTTCAACAGAAATGGATAGCCGACAGCGGTCAGCTATCCATTCCATTCGATGTCGTTTTACAATGCCTTTAGGCAACACCGCACAATGTCGTCTGCGGCGCTTTGCGGAAATTTTGCTCCCGCATTTCGTTGCATCCGGGGTAATACACAAAGTATTGCCGCGTCAATGCGCCTCATTCGGGGGCAAAATTTGCTTGCAAATCGCTCTTGCCGAATTATGCGGTATTGCCTTTACCTTTTCTTTTTCGGGTTGACAATGTCACGCCAGTCGAGGTCGCCGCGGCGGAGACCCTGAACGAGCACCTCGGCGGTGGCTACGTTCGACGCGAACGGAATGCTGTACTGGTCACAAAGCCGCGCGAGGGTGTTCACATCCTTCGGATCGGCTTTCGGGTCGCAGAAGAAGAGAACAAGGTCGATCTCGTTGTAGGCAATACGGGCGCCGATCTGCTGTGCGCCGCCCTGCGTGCATGGAAGATACAGCCGGATGGGAAGTCCCGTTGCCTCGGAGACAAGATTGCCGGTGGTTTTCGTAGCGCATATGTCATGACCGGAGAGTATGCCGCAGTAGGCGATGCAGAACTGTACCATCAATTCCTTTTTACCGTCGTGCGCGAGCAGAGCAATGTTCATGCAGATGTTACCTCCGTTAAATAAAATACCGGAAAATCGCGGGAAACGCCCTCATTTTCGGGTGTACCCATAATAGTCCTTATTGATTATAACCGCAATTCACATATATTGCAAACAGTTTTTCGGCAAATCATGCGATTATTTCAACAATGTATAAGCATTCTCGACCGTATTGGCGTTGGACTGGAATGTAAAGTAGTAGTCCACGATCTTTCGCGCGACCGGGGAGAGCGTGGCACCGGCGCCGCCTTTTTCCACCGCGATGGCAATGGCGATCTCCGGTTCGTCGTCGTAGGGTGCGAAGAGGATGAACATGGCGTTGTTGACGAGGCCTTCGCCGCGCTGTGCCGTTCCGGTCTTGGCGGCCACGACGATGTCGCTGTCGAGCCACCCGTCGGTAAGCGTGCTGGCGCTGTCGTAGATCACGCCCCACATGCCGTACTGGATCGAGTCGAAAATGCTCTCATCGATGTCGAGCTCGCTGAGGACTTCGGTCTCGCGGGAGAAGAGCGTCTTGGAGTAGTCGTAGCTGCGGACTTCCTTGAGGATGGAGGCGCTGTGGCGCGTTCCCTTGTTCGCGATGGCCGCGCAGTATTCCGCCATCTGGAGCGGCGTGAACTCGGTGTAGGACTGGCCGATGGCGCTCTGCAGCGTATCGCCCTGGAACCACGAGATACCGGTGTACTGCTCCTTGAAGCTCTGCGTGGACATTTGGCCGGTGACCTCGGGCAGCTCGATGCCGGTGCTCTCGCCGAGGCCGTAGAGCTTGGCGTAGTACGCCATTTTATCAATGCCGAGGATATCGCCGTAGTAGTAAAAGAAGTAGTTGCACGAATATGTGATGGCCTGCACAACGTTGATCTCGCCGTGCGTGTAGTCATAGGAGGAGTAGATCCAGCATTCCGGCGCGTAGCCGTCGTCGATGTACTTCGTGAACTGACCTTCGGTTTTGAGCGTGGTGAGCGGTGTGAGGAGGCCCTCGGCGAGGAGCGCCGTGGCGGTGCAGGGTTTGAATGTGGAGCCCGGGGCGTACACGCCCATGAGAGCGCGGTTATAAAGCGGTGCGTTCTCATCGGCAAGGAGCTCCTCGTAGTCCTCGAGCATGGTGGAGGCATCGTAGGTCGGCCAACTTGCGAGCGCGAGCGGCTCGCCGGTGTCGACCTTTACGACGACGATGGCGCCGCCCGAGATCATTTCCGTGCTCTCCGTGCCGTACTTCTCGGCGTCGGCGATGATCTGCGCGCGCTCCTCGTTGATGGACTCGATGTGCGAGGCGAGAGCCTCCTCGCATACCTCCTGCAGGCCGATGTCGAGCGTAAGGTATACGTGGTTGCCGGGCTGTGGCTCCTTGGTGTACTGCGTGCGGAGCGTCACGCCTTCGAGGTTGGAATAGACCTCCGCCTCGCCGTCCACGCCGTGGAGGTATTCCTCAAAGGCATATTCCACGCCGTCCTTGCCGACATAGGCGTCGAGCGAGTAATCCTTGTCGGCGTAGGTATCCCATTCCTCGGCGGTGAGCTTGCCGGTGTAGCCGAGCAGATGGGCGGCATAGTCGGTCTTGTATTCGCGCACATACGAGGAGGAAACTTCAAAGCCCGGGATGTCCTGCTCCATAAGGTAGGTGAGCAGCGGCATTGAGATGTCCTCCGCAAATACATAGGGCGTGGTGTTGATGTTGTAGCGGTCGTTGATCTCGTAGCGCACGCCGACGATGATGCGCGCATCCTCGGCAGAATACTCGCTGCCGATTTCATAGCGCGTACGCATGGCGGCGAGGATCTCCACGGCGGAGGAGTCCTTGTCCATATCGTTCGCTTCGAGCCAGGCTTCGAGCATGCTCGTCTGTAGCGTGTCCATTTCGGTGAACTCAAAGGGCGGCTCCATGGTGATGGGGAGCGTGTCGGTGTAGGTGTCGCCGAATTCGTTGACGGCTTTGCACAGCTCGAGGATGATGGCGTTCGGGTCGTCCTGGCTGAAGAGCTCCGTCACGTTGATGGACAGGTTGTTGCACAGGGAGTTCGACACCAGCACGCGGCCGTAACGGTCGAGGATGTTGCCTCGCGCAGCGGCGATGGTAGTCTCTTCCTTCGTTTCCGTTTCGCCGACGGAATAGTATTCGCGGCCGCCGATGATCTGCAGCTTATAGAGCGCGACAAAATATATGCCGAGCAACAGAGCGAATATGACGGCCAGCATTACGAGCCGGGACGGTTTTACCATATGTTGCATAGAGTGATCCTTTCACGATAAGGGGATGATGGATGCGGAAATGCGCCCACCCGGCCGGGCCGGCCGCATAAGGCAGAAACCGCGAACGGACGACATTTATTTGTAAGGCGAGGGGATCTCGCGGTTCGACGGCCACGGGAAAGCCTTGCACAGATAATACGAGGGGAAAAGGAACGGGACGCTCCAGAGTGTCTGGAGGATCACGGTGCCCCACACGGCGCCGCTGCTCTGTCCCTGATAGAAGATGAGCCCGAACGCCTGCGCAACGGCGGAAATGAAAAGCGCGATGACCGCCATCACGGCATAGGTGAACAGACGGCGGTTGAGATAAAAGTCCGCGAGGAAGCCCGCAGCGAAGCCGAGGATGGGAAAGAGTGCCGTAAAGAGCCATGTCTGCGAGCTGAAGAAGAAGTCGGAGAGCATGCCCGCCGCGATGCCGAAGCACCCGGCGAACCAGCCGCCCTCGAACATGGCGACCGCCACCACGAGCGCGGGCAGAAACATGGCCTTCACGCCGAAGAGGGCGATGTGGCTGAACACGACATTCTGCAGCAGCAGCGCGCCGACGAGATAGAGCCCGTAGAGCACGCCGCGCCGGGTCTTCAGCCAGGACTCCCGGAGCTTAATGTCCGAAAGATCGATTTTCCCGAAATTCCATGGAATCTTTTTCACTCGACAACCTCAAAATCCTTGATGATGAACACCTGTGAGAGCGTGGACAGATCGACGCTCGGCTGCACGACGGCGTAGTACGACTGACCGCCCGCCTCGCTTCGCAGCTCGGATACCGTGCCGACGACGATGCCGGACGGGAACGCGCCGCCCTTGCCGGAGGTGACGACGCTGTCGCCGGAGAAGATCGTCACATCGTCCGTGAAGTAGCTGAGCTTGCAGCAGCCCTCTTTCATGAGTGCGTAGTCGCCGACGATCATCGCCGCGATGGACGAGTCGCCCACGAGCACACCGGCGTCCATGTTGACGTCGATGACCGTGCGCACGGAAGCATAGTTGGAGCCGACCTCGTACACCTGCCCGACGAGCATGCCGGACTCGGTAATGACGCAGTCGCCCTTTTCGATGCCGTTGTCGGTGCCCTTCGAGATCGTGAACGCGCTCGTCCAGTTGGAGGCGTCCCACGAGGTGATCATGGCCGCTTCCGTGACGAAGGTGGTGTTCTTCTCGAGATAGCAGAGCATCGTGCGCAGGCGCGTGTTCTCCTCGAGCGCATCCTGGCTCGCGCGCACCTGTTCCTGCGCTTCGGCGAGCTGCGAGCGGAGTGATTCGTTCTCCGCAAGGAGCTTGTCGTAGCGGTAAATGTAGCCGTAGATGCCGCTCATCCACTCGACGACCGAGCCGACCGCGCCCTGGATCGGGATGCGGAGGGCGTTGGCCGCCTCCGACACCGCGCCGGAGCTGCCGTCCGATTTCGGACGTGACACCAGACCGATAAGAAGCGCCGCCGCGACCACGATGATCGCCATGCGTACGCCGTACTGCTTGAGATATTTTTTCAAGGTCCGACCCCCTAAGTTACAGCAAAGATATATCGAATTCCCGAAGCATCTGCCCGGTGAGGCAGACGGGAAGCCCCATCACGTTGAAAAAGTCGCCTTCGATGCGCTCGATGAATACGCTCGCCGCGCCCTGGCAGCCGTAGGAGCCGGCTTTATCCAGCGGGTCGCCGGTGGCGACATAGGCCGCGATCTCTTCCTCGGAGAGTGCGCGGAAGCGGACGGCGGTGCACTCGCACCGGGTGAGCACCTTCTCCCCCTCACGGATGCACACCCCGCTCCACACGCGGTGCGCCCGCCCCGAAAGGGCGCGGAGCATTTCGCATGCGTTGGCGGGCGATGCCGGTTTGCCGAGGATCTTCCCGTCGAGCTCCACGATAGTGTCGGCGGCGAGGATGACGGCTTCGTTGTCGCCCACGCGCTCGGCGACCTCGGCGGCTTTATGGGAGGCGAGCGCCTTTACGAGCTCGCCCGGTGTGAGCCCCGGTGCGGCGACCTCATCGCCCTGCGCGGGGATCACTTCAAAGGGAATGCCGAACTTGTCGAGGAGCTCCCGTCTGCGCGGAGAGCCGGAGGCAAGGATCAGTCGTTTTTTACAGTACGCCACGGTAATACAGTCCTCTCGTTATGCCGTTGGGCTTGTAGTGCGTGCCCTGAATGTAGCTGTTCGCCACTTCGAGGCACTCGCGCGCGCTCTCCGTAGAGAAGCACATGCGCACGGCCCAAAGGCCCAGATCGATCCATTCGTTCGTTACATCGCCGAGCCACAGCTTGCGCGAGGCCCACACGGTGTTGCGGCAGCCGAAGTGCTTCGTCACCGGCCATACGCCGCCATGCGTGTCCGCCATCTGCCCGGGCGTGGTGCACGAGCAGCGGCCGGCGCTCTCTTTCAGCAAACAGGTTTGCGTGACCATTACAGGGAGCCGCCCGTATACGACGAGCTCCGTGTCCATGGGCTTCGGCATGGCGCGCACGTCGCCGAGCGTCAGCTCCGGAGAGAGCATCGCCGAGCGGAAGCCCGCCGCCGCGAGGCTTGAGAGCGTGCAGCCGTTCATGACGACCAGATCCAGATCACCGCGGATGCGGAAGCCCCCCTGACCCGCCATCATTGCAAGGCCGAGGTTCCCGGCCGATACGGTGCGGATGCCGAGCTCGTAGGCTTTCACGAGCATCGCGCGCAGGGACTCCTCTTCCTTTTCGCCGAAGATGACGGAGGGAAGCGCCGCGACGATCTCCGCGCCGTTGTCGGCGAACGGCTTCAAAAGCTCCGGCTTGTCGCACAGAAACTCAATGGGCACATAGACGCATGCGGGGTGAAGCTCCGCCATCTCCGGCGTGAGCTGCGCGGCCGTCTGGAACGAAAAATTGATGGCCGGGAGGTTCGGTGCCTCGGCGCTCTTTACGGCGTCGGGGAACGTGCCTTCTTTCCGTTCGGGGAGCTTCGCACGCTCCTCGGAGAGCTTATAGAGAAGACGGCGGCGCACCTCATCCAGTTCGAGCGAATGTACGCGGTACTTCTCCCCTTCCGGCACCTGCACGCGCACCTCGGTGCAGCGGAACGGTGTTCCGGCTGTGCGGTACATGATCTCGCGCAGCGCGCCCTCGGAAAGCTCCGTGTCGCCGGTCTCGTCGGGCACGGGACCCTCGAGCGCGGCGATATTTTTATCTTCATCGATCACGCCGACAACGGTGGACGCATGCGCATCCTTCGCCGCAACGGCGAAGCTCACATCCACGCGCCGCGCCTCCCGGCCGGTGTATTCCTCGCGAAGCGCTTCGCAGACCGCTTCCGCCTCGCCGTCGATCTTCTCGGGCGCTTCGGTATATTCATACAGCCGCTTTTTCGCCGCACCCCACGGCAGGAACACGCGCTCAATGCGCGCAAGCTCCTGCTCGGCGGGAAGCTGGTTCTCGCGCGATGCGGTCGACCACAGCTTCGTGTACGCCGCGACATATTCGCTTCTGCGCTCGCGTGCGCCGATGGCAAGGCATGTGACGCCCGCTTCGATGAGCGAGCGGCATTCCGGCAGCATGCAGCGCTCCTTGCGGCTGAGGGGCGTGGTGTCCCAGCGGCCGCCGAGCGTGTAGCTCTCGCGGCACAGCTCGCTGCAAAGGCCGCGTTCGGCGCTCTCGCGTCCCGCCATGGCGCTCATGCGGCAGGTACCGCACGCGGCGGCGCACAGCGCCGTCTGCACCCATACGGCCGTTTCTATGCCGCACCGGGTCATGCGGCGGATCTCCTCGAGCGGCAGATCCGGCGGCAGGAAAATGCGGCGGAAACCGAGCCTCTCGGCAATGGCAGCGCTCTCCGGCGTATAGAAGCCGAGCCGCGTATCAGCAAAGAGCGGCATATCCGGCAGCAGACGGCGCAGCACGGCAAACACACCGAGGTCGCGCACGATGATCGCGTCCACGCCGCACCGCTGTGCGCGCAGGGCCAGTCCCGCCGCCTTCTGCATCTCGTCCTCACGCACGGGAATGTTGAGCGCAAGGTAGACGCGGCAGCCGCGGATGCGGCAGTAGCGCACCACGCTCTCCATCTCATTGTTCGGAATGTTTACCGTCTTGCGGCAGCCGCTCAGCTCATCAAAGCTCAGATATACGGCATCGGCGCCGCTTTGTACTGCCGCGGTGACGGCCTCCGGCGAACCGGCCGGGGCGAGCAATTCCACCATAACATTACCTCTCGGTCATATCGGTACTTCTTTAAAACAGTATTATAACACAAGAGATGCCCTTGCTTCAAGTGGCAACCTTATGATATAATACATTAATTGACGAATTTATCCGACGGGATTGAAACAGAGTCTAAGATTTCCCGCGCATATCGGCGTGACGGAAGTTTTCGAGGGGACAGGCATGGACGAAAATCGATTTCACATACAGGGCGCCAACACGCTCACGCTGCCGGCGGAGGACGCGGAAAAGCTCATCGCGCTCGGCGACGGCGAGTGCGCGCTGCTCTATCTGCACATTCTTCGCGCAGGCGGGGCGCTGAACGTGCCCGCCGCCGCGCGCGCCATGGGGCGCACCGGCGAGCAGATCATCGCTGCGGCGCGGCGGCTCACTCAGGCGGGCATCCTCGCCGACAGCGGCACGCCTCTGCCGGGTCCGGACGAGCTGCCGGAGTATGAGCCGAAGGAGATTGTCCGGCTCTCGCGTGAGGACGGCACCTTCCGCGCGCTCGTGGGCGAGTGCGCCCGCGTGCTCGGCCACACGCTCTCCACACCGGACCTGAGCACGCTCTACGGCATTTACGAACGCCTCGGCCTTTCGGCGGAGACGATCCTGCTCCTCATCAACCACTGCGCGGAGAAGCTGCGGCGGCGGTACGGTGAGGGGCGGCTCCCGACGATGCGCGCCATCGAAAAGGAAGCATACTACTGGGCCAACCGCGACATTCTCACCGTCGAACAGGCGGAGGAGTACCTCGCCGAGCTCTCGCGCCGCGAGAGCGAAACGGAGAAGATCCGCACGGCGCTCGGTCTTTCCGGCCGCGCCCTCTCCCCGACGGAGCGCAAGTACATCGAGAGCTGGCTCTCCATGGGCTACGGCGCGGAAACGCTCTCCATCGCCTACGACCGCACCGTTGTCGGCACGGGCAAGCTCACATGGGCGTACATGGACAAGATCGTAAAAACATGGTGTGAGAAAAAGCTCTTCACGCCCGAGCAGATCGAAAAGGGCGACACGCGCACGCAGCGCGCGAAAAGCACACCCAAGCCGGCGGATACCGCGCCCCGGCGCGGCGGTGGGGACGACCTCAGCCGACTCGAAATCATTCTCAACAAGATCGGAGGGAAGGAATAATTCATGGAAGGACGGCTTTTGGCTCGCGCCCGCGACAAACAGGCGGCGCTCCGCAGCGCAAACCGCGCGGAGGAGGATCGCCGCCGCCGCGAGATCTACGCGAAGATCCCGGAGATCGAACGCATCGACGCCTCGCTGCGCGCTCTCATGGGCGAGCTCGTGCGCATCACGCTGCGGCAGAGCACGCGCACCGCGGAGGATCTGGAGACGGAAAGTCTCGCGCTGCAGGCGCGGCGATGCGCTCTTTTGAAGCAAAACGGCTTTGCCGAGAATTATCTCGAGCCCATTTTCTCCTGCCCGTGCTGCCGCGACAGCGGCTGGGCGGACGGGCAGATCTGTGACTGTCTCAAAAAGCTCTACCGCGCCGAGCAGACGGCGGAGCTTGCGCCGCTTCTCCGGCAGGGCAATGAAACCTTTGAAAACTTCCGTCTCGATTACTACAGCAATGTGGTAACGCTCGCGGGCGGGAAATCGCCCCGCGACCAGATGACGGCCATTTTGAAGGCGTGCCGCAACTATGCCGATACCTTCGGCGATGCCTCGCCGAATCTCGTGTTCACCGGCGATCCGGGGCTCGGGAAGACCTTTCTCTCCGCAGCCATCGCCCGCGTCGTCGCCGCCAAAGGTTACGGCGTGGCGTATGACACCGCGTCCGGGCTGCTCGCATCGTTCGAGCGCGACAAGTTCTCCCGCAGCACGGACGACGGGGATGACGCCGCTTCGCGCGTGCGGCAGCTCATGAGCTGCGACCTTCTCATTCTCGATGACCTCGGCACCGAGATGCCGACGGCGTTTACGCAGAGCGCCCTCTATTCACTCATCGACGGGCGGCTGCGCGGCAGCAAAAAGACGATCGTCTCCACGAACCTCGACCGTGCCGGTGTCGAAAACCGCTACGGCGCCGCGCTCGCCTCGCGGCTTCTGGGTGAATATGAATGGCTGGAGTTTGCGGGACGTGACATCCGCGCCCGCCGCAAGGAAGGTTTCTGATGGGAGAGCAGATCGAGATCACGACGCCCGGCGCACTACTGGACGCGAAGGGAAACCTCGCCCGTCCCGGCTTCTCCCGCTCGCTCGTGCAGAGCTACCGCCGCGCGGACATCAAAGTCTCCCCGCTGCGCATCAAGGAATGGGACTACTATCTTGTGAGCAACGGCCGCTTCGCGCTCGCGCTCACCGTAGCGGACAACGGCTACATGGGGCTTGACAGCGTGAGCGTGCTCGACCTTGAAAACGGTTGGGAAGTCACGAAAAGTCCGATGTCCTTCCTTCCGCTCGGCCGAAAGCGTCTGCCCGAAACGAGCGAGACGGGCGATGCCCATTCCGCCGGGCACGGTTACGGCATCCACTTTATCCACGAGGGCGAAAAGCGCATCCTCATCGCCTACATGAACCGGTTCGGCGCGAATGCCATGTCCGCGCGCGTGGAGCTCACCGAGCGTCCGGAGGACTCCATGGTCATCGCAACGCCCTTTGAAAAGGCGGGGCACTTCTATTATAATCAGAAGATCAACTGCATGCGCGCGTCCGGATATATCAAGTACGACACGAAGACCTACGAGTTCTCCCCGAGCGACAGCTTTGCGGTGCTAGACTGGGGACGCGGCGTGTGGACATACGAAAATACATGGTACTGGTCGAGTGCCTCATACGTGCTGCCGGGCGGCACGCTTTTCGGGTGGAACCTCGGCTACGGCTTCGGCGACACAAGCGCGGCGAGCGAAAATATGCTCTTCCACGCCGGCACGGCGCACAAGCTCGGCGCGGTGCGCTTCGAGATCCCGGGCGAGAGTGAGGGGAAGCCGCGCTTCACGGAGCACTGGAAATTCACCTCGGACGACGGTCGCTTCGAGGCGGACTTCGTGCCGCAGCTCGACCGCGCGAACTGCACGGATGTGAAGCTCATCAAGTCCGACCAGCATCAGGTGTTCGGCCGCTTCACGGGCCGCGCCGTGCTCGACAGCGGCAAAACGATCGAATTTACGGAATTTCCCGGTTTTGCGGAGAAAGTGTGCAATAAATGGTAAACGAAACGGGCTTTTATGCCCTCCTCTCGCGCATGCGGTATATTTCCCGCTGGGGCCTCATGCGCAGCAGCATCCCCGAAAATGTACAGGAGCACAGCCACGAAGCGGCGGTGTACGCCCACGCACTCGGTCTGATCCGGCGCGAGATCTTCGGCAAGCCGTGCGACCCCGACCGTCTCGCCGTGCTAGCGGTGTTCCACGATGCGAGTGAGATCCTCACCGGCGACCTGCCGACGCCAATCAAATACCACGACGGCGCCATCCGCGATGCGTATAAAAAAGTGGAAAGTGCGGCAAACGAGCGTCTGCTCAATATGCTCCCCGAGGAGCTGCGCGGCGCGTATGAGCCAGTGTTCTCCCCCACGGAGGAGGAAGAGCGGCTCGTGAAGGCCGCCGACAAGCTCTCGGCTCTGTGCAAATGCATCGCCGAGCGCAAGGCGGGCAACGGTGAGTTCCTCTCCGCCGAGGAGCAGACCCGCCGCTCGATCGCGGAGCTGCATCTCGCCGAGGCGGACTGGTTCATGGAGCACTGCATCGGCGCGTACGAAAAGGATCTGGACGAACTGGGGGCGATGAAGGTATGACCGGCGAAAAGAAAGCGCGCATCAGTGCTCTCACGCGCATCTCCCGCGAGAGAGCGCTCACGCAGGAGGAAGTCGCCGAGCGCCTCGCCCTGCGCGAAGAATACCTCGCCGACTGGCGGCGCGGCACGCTCGAGACGCTCGAAAACGTCTACATCATCGGTGCCGACGGCAAAGAGCACAAGCTGCCCAAAAAGAAAAAGTAAAGGCAGCACCGCATAATTCGGCAAGAGCGATTTGTGAGCAAATTTTGCTTCCGAATGAGGCACATTGACGCAGCAATACTTTGTGTATTGCAAGGAAATGTAACGAAATGCGGGAGCAAAATTTCCGCAAAGCGCCGCAGACGACATTGTGCGGTGTTGCCTAAAATTACTTTAACGGAGGTTTGATTATGGCTGACAGACCCATTCCGGCGCGCAGCGATGTGCCGGAGAAAGACACATGGAATCTCAAGGACATTTTTGAAAACGACGAGGCATGGCAGGCCGAGTTTGAAGCGCTCAGGGGCGTAGGCGCGCAGATCGAAGCCTACCGCGGCCGTCTCGGCGAGAGCGCCGAGGTGCTGCTCTCCTGGTTCCGCCTGAACGACGCGCTCTCCGTCCGGCTCGAGAAGCTCTACGGCTACGCGAGCTGCAAGGGCGACGAGGACACCGGCAACAGCTTCTATCAGGGCATGCGCGCCAAAGCGCTCGCCACGCTCGTGAGCATCAGCTCCGCCGCCGCCTTCGAGACGCCGGAGATCATGGCGCTCGACGAGGACAAGCTCAATCTCTTCTACGCCGCGCAGCCCGAGCTCGAGACCTACCGCCGCAACATCTATAAGATCCGCCGCTGCAAGGATCATATTCTCTCCCCCGAGGAGGAGAAGCTGCTCTCCGCCGCCGGCGAGATGGCGCACGCCTCCGCGAACATCGCGAGCGTATTCCGCGATGCGGACATCACCTTCCCCGACGTGACGGATGGCGAGGGCAACACCCGTCAGCTCACGGACGGCACATTCGTCCCGCTCCTCATGAGCCCCGACCGCGTGCTGCGCAAGAACACGTTCGAGACCTACTATAACCGTCTCGGCGAATTCAAGAACACCGTGGCCGCCACGCTCGACGGACAGTTCCGCCAGCTCAAGTTCTTCGCCGATGCGCGCCGCTATCCCACCACCCGCGTCGCCGCCCTCGACGGCACCGAAGTGCCCGAGGAAGTGTACGACAACCTCATCGAGGCCGTGCACGCCAATCTCGACAAAATGTACCGCTACGTCGCGCTGCGCAAGAAGATCCTCGGCGTGGACGAGCTGCACATGTACGATGTCTACACCCCGATCGTCGCGGACGCCGACAGCGAGATCCCGTTCGAGCAGGCGAAGGAGACCGTGCTCGAGGCGCTCTCCGTGCTCGGCGAGGACTACACCGATCTCCTCAGGACGGGTTTTGAAAACCGCTGGATCGATGTGTACGAGAATGTCGGCAAGCGCGGCGGGGCGTACTCCTCCGGCAACAGCCGGCCGCACCCCTATGTCCTGCTCAACCACAAGGACAACCTCGACAGCCAGTTCACGCTCGCGCACGAGATGGGCCACGCGCTCCACAGCTACCACAGCTGCAAGTACCAGCCCGTGAACACCTCCGACTATGTCATTTTCGTCGCCGAAGTCGCGTCCACCTGCAACGAGGTACTGCTCATGAGCCATCTCCTCGGCAAGACGACCGACAAGAAGCAGCGCGCCTATCTCATCAACCACTTCCTCGACCAGTTCAAGGGCACGGTGTACCGCCAGACGATGTTCGCCGAGTTTGAGAAGATCATGGGCGACATGAACGGCGCGGGCGAGGCGCTCACGGCCGACGCGCTGTGCGAAAAGTACCTTGCTCTCAACAAGCTCTACTTCGGCCCCGACATGGTCTCCGACGACGGCATCGCGCTCGAGTGGTCGCGTATCCCGCACTTCTTCTACAACTACTATGTGTTCCAGTACGCCACCGGCTTCTCCGCCGCCGTCGCCATCGCCAACCGTATCCTCTCCGAGGGCGCCCCGGCGGTCGCCGACTACAAGAAGTTCCTCTCCTCCGGCGGCAGCGCCGATCCCATCAGCCTCCTGAAAATCGCCGGCGTCGACATGAGCACCCCCAAGCCCGTAAACGACGCCCTCACCCTCTTCGGCGACCTCATCGACGAGCTCGAAAACCTGATCGTCGAATAATCTTCCCTCAAACAGCAAAGAGCAAAGTCCCTGATTCCGGGGCTTTGCTCTTTTTATGCCTTTAGGCGGCGAAGCGATATATATTGTATACGCAGATGATGATTATTGCGCATAGGAGATAGAGGAACAGCTTTTCCACTTCGGTGTTGTCGATGTGTTTGTTGATCTTTCGGCCGACCATGCCGCCGAGGATGCCGCACAGAGCGGAGACGGCCAGCAGCACCGGCGAAAACTCCGGTACGGATCCCGTGACGATCGTGGAGATCAGGCTCGCCGCCTGTGATACCATGATGATGTAGAGTGAATTCTGCGCGGCGCTTTTTGCATCCATCGAGAAGAAATAGTAGAGGATCACGAGGTTGATCGGCCCGCCGCCGATGCCGAGGAAGGCGGAGAGCAGTCCGGTCCCCAGCCCGATGCCGATGCACGCCGCCGGGGATGTGATGCGGTGCGTGCGGATGGCGCTTTTTCGGATCGTATACCATACGGTGAGAGCCGTCATGGCCAACAGGGCCGCCGACTGGATCTCACCGACAAGGTCTGCGTTTCCCGATGCCTCTTTGATGAGGGTAAAGAGCTCCTTCCCCGCGATACCGCCGACCGTGGCGCCGATGACGAGAAAAACGCTGACGCCCTTCTCCAGATGCAACTCCCGGGCAAAGTGTGCCTTGAGGATGGAATATGTCGTCATGGACAGCACGATGCACCCGGACATAAAGCTCGCCGTACTCACCGAGAACAGCCCGAACGCATCCGCCGCCGGCTTGATAATAACGCCCCCGCCGATCCCGCAAATGCACCCGATCACCGAAGCGAAAAAGCAGATCAGTAAAAAAATCATGTATGCCATAGGATTGCTCTCTTACAAATGTTATTATTTTGAGTTTGTGCCTCATCTCATCTTACGCATCTGTTTGAAATGAGTGACATATCCTTTATTGCAGTTCTGCGATCACTTCGTCCGACAAGTAGTCCAGCATATCCAGATCCCAGACCATTTGCAAAATGGTATAGCGAGCACGAACTTCCTTGCAGTAAAGGAACGTGTTTTTCAGCATTACACAGACAGCCAACCTGCTTCGGGAGGATGATGAGGTTGTATACGGAGA
>CAVGGQ010000010.1:0-36446 GCA_963628785.1 Oscillospiraceae bacterium
ATCCGAACCCATCTCCAATTAAGAAAATCTGGTTCGGATTATTTTGGTTTGGTGCGGGAGAAGAGACTTGAACTCTCACGTCTATGGTTGGACACAGGCACCTCAAGCCTGCCTGTCTACCTATTCCAGCACTCCCGCGTACTGTCAGCTTTGTTATAGTACCACTGCGTGCCACATTTGTCAATAGAAAATTTATATTTTTTTAAAATTTCCGAAAGAGCGGATCCGAGCGTGGGATCCGCTCTTTACAAATAGGCGTATCGGAAGTTACCGATACGGCATATCGTCGGCGCAGAGGAGCGCCATACGGCAGAATCGTCCGCCGTCGGGCGCACATTCCGGAAGATGAGAGCGCACAGCCGCGGTGATGAGCTCCGGGTTCACGACCGGGTCCGCGCAGGAGACGATGCCGCGCACCGTCACAAGCTCATCGGACGGCGTGAATGTGATGTCCCGAATGTGCTCGGTGATCGTGAACATCCCTTCGCCGCGCTTCGTCTTACGCATGACTTCGACGGGATGGGAGAAAAGCTCCGTGCACTGCTCGGCCACGCACTTTGTGTTGACGGTATCGTATTCCCAGCGGCCCTCCATGCGCATCCACTTGAGCTGCGCGGGCTTCATGGCGTCCTCATAGCAGTCCGTTACGCGGAGACCTTCCGGCATCACGGCGGTCAGCTTCGCGGGCAGCGCGGCGATATCAACATCCTCGCGCACGCGGATATCCGCGATCTGGCACAGACTCGCGCTGCCGACGGAGAGCGGTAGCAGAATGGAAATAAGCTCGTGCGGGTTAAAACCCTCGCTGTAGCGGATGGGAATGTCCGCGCGCTTGAGGGCACGCTGCAGCGTACGCATCGTGTCGAGATGCGACATCCATACTGCGCGGCCGGTCTGCTCATATATAAGGCGCAGCTTATCCATCGCAGCGTCCTCCTTTCAGGAAGCTCGCTGCCCCGCAGCCGGAGCATTGGGCACGGCAGTCCGGCGAGAGGCAGCCTTTGTGTGCCTGCTTATATTCATGCACATAGTGCCGCTTGGAAACACCCATATCCAGATGTTCCCACGGCAGTACTTCATCGAGCTGTCGGGTGCGGTTGGCGTAGAACGGGAACGATATGCCCTCTTCCTCGGCCGCCTTTTCCCAGCGGTGCAGATCAAATCCTTCCGACCACGACTCGAGGAAGCCGCCGCGCCGCCAGATGTTCTCCAAAAACGGCCCGAGACGGCGGTCGCCGCGCGAGAGCACGGCTTCGGTATACGAGGTGTCGGCATCGTGCCAGTTGTAGGTAACGGCGCGCGCCTTCATGTTCTCCCGCAGGAGCGTCACGCGGCGCATGTACTCCTCGCGCGTGACCTGCGGCTCCCACTGGAACGGCGTGTGCGGCTTCGGCACAAAGCAAGAGGTACTCACCGTAACGCGAAGCCCGTGCGCGCGGTTCGGCGAATTTTCCCGCCAGCAGTGCACCACGCGGTCGGCGAGCTCCGCAATGCCGAGCACATCCTCGTCCGTCTCCGTCGGAAGGCCGAGCATGAAATAGAGCTTCACGCTGTTCCAGCCGCCGCGGAAAGCAAACGCGCAAGAGCGGAGAAGATCTTCTTCCGTGACATTTTTGTTGATGACATCGCGCAGACGCTGCGTGCCCGCCTCCGGCGCAAAGGTAAGACCGGACTTGCGGACTTTCTGTACGCGCTGCATAATGTCCATGGAGAAGTTGTCCGCGCGCAGAGAGGGGAGAGAGAGCCCGATGCTGCGGCTCTCGCAGTACTCCATCAGCCCATCGCACAGATCATTCAGGCCGCGGTAATCGCTCGTGCTGAGCGAGAGGAGCGTGATCTCGTGGTAGCCGGAGAAGGCCAGCGCCTCCTTGCCGTAGGCCATGCTCTTCTCTACGCTGCGGTTTCGCACCGGACGGTAAATGTGCCCGGCCTGGCAGAAACGGCAGCCGCGAATGCACCCGCGGAAGAGTTCAAGCCCCACGCGGTCGTGCACGATCTCCGTGGAGGGAACGATCAAATCCACGGGGAAACAGCTGTTTTCAAAATCTTCTACAATGCGCTTCGTCACACGCTCCGGAACACCGGGTGCGGCGTGCATCGCTCTGAGCGTACCGTCGGCGTTGTATTCCGGCGTATAGAGCGAAGGGACATATACGCCCGGGATTTGCGCGGCACGGCGGAGAAACTGATCCTTGCTCCATCCGGCGTTTTTCGCTTCGCGGAGCAGGAGCAGCACCTTACCGTCAACCTCCTCGCCTTCGCCGAGGATCATCAAGTCGAAGAAATCTGCCATCGGCTCGCTGTTGCAGCACACGCTGCCACCGGCAAACACGAGCGGTGTGAGCGACGTGCGGTCGGCACTGCGAAGCGGAATGCCTGCAAGATCAAGCATCTCGAGAACAGTCGTATATGCCATTTCATAGCCGAGAGAAAACCCGACGGCATCAAAATCGCCGATAGGGTCCCCACTTTCCAGCGCATAGAGCGGGATACCCTTTTCGCGCATCTGCTTGTCCATATCGAACCACGGCGCAAACACGCGCTCACACCACACGCCGGGAATATCATTCAGTACGCGATAAAGAATGCGCATGCCGGTGTTCGACATACCGATCTCATAGGTATCGGGAAAGCAGAGCGCCATGCGAATGTCGATCTTTTCTTTGTTCTTTTGAATTTCACCGTACTCACCGCCGACATAGCGGGCGGGTTTCTGTACAAGAGGCAGGATTCTTTCCAGTTTTTTGTCCATATACATTCTCCTAAACGGGATGTTTTCCCATTTTATACCACGCGGCGAAAATTTACAAGAAGCTTGATGAAAAAATGATTTTACGGAGCTTGACATTCGGAAATATGTGTGTTAAAGTACGCACTGCTCGCTCGGAGGGCGTGTTGTTCGCGGAAATGACAAGCCGGATAAGGCGCAGGCTGAAATGTCTGTCCTTATCCGGCTTTTTTGAGTGGCGTCCTGAACGGTAAAATATTGCTGCAGGTGAAATTTTATGGAAATGGTGACCGGAAATATCCGCAAGCTGTACTTCAAATATCTCTCCGCCGCGTTTGGAAGCGCGCTGATCTCATGCATTTACGGCGTGGTAGACAGTGCGATGGTCGGCCGGTATCAGGGACCAAACGGCACGGCGGCGCTGGCCGTTGTCGCACCGGTATGGAATGTGATCTACAGCCTCGGCCTTTTGATGGGCATCGGCGGAAGCGTGCTTTTCAGCATGAAGCGCGGCGGCGAAAGAAGCGGCGGCAGCGAAAACCAACTTTTTACCGCGTCTGTCATCGGGTCGGTCATACTGGCCGCCGTATCGTGGATCGTCATGCTTTTATTTGAAGAACCGGTCCTCCGCTTCTTCGGCGCAGACGATATGCTCCTGCCGCTTGCCGTAAGCTACCTGAAACCTGTGATGGTCGTGCTGTCGCTCTTTCTTTTCGGGCAGATGCTCGCGGCGTTTCTCCGCAACGACGGCGATCCAGGGCTTGCCACCGCTGCCGTACTCTCTGGCGGCATATTCAATGTTTTCGGCGACTATTTCTTCGTGTTCCCGTGCGACATGGGCATGTACGGTGCCGGCCTTGCGACCGCCATCGGCTGCGTCATTTCGGTCGTCATCATGCTGACGCATTTCCTGCGCAAAAAGAATACGCTGCGCATTGTGCGCGTAGAAAAGCTCCCGCGCCGCCTTTGGGAAATCTCCGTTACCGGCTTTTCCACATTCTTCATCGATGTCGCCATGGGCATCCTCACGGTTCTCTTCAACCGCCAGATCATGAAGTATCACGGCTCCGACGCCCTCGCCGTGTATGGCCCGGTCATCAATGTGAGCACCTTCGTACAGTGTAGCGCCTACAGCGTCGGACAGGCGGCACAGCCGATCATCTCCACAAACTTCGGCGCGCGCAAAGGAGACCGCATCCGTCAAACGCTTCGTTACGCCATCGGCACGACGGCGGTGCTCGGCGTATTCTGGACGGCGCTGAGCATCGTCTGTCCGAACCTCTATATCCGCATTTTTATGAATGCGACGCCGCAGATCTTCGCCATTGCGCCGGGCATCATTCGCGCCTACGCCATATCTTTCCTGCTGCTGCCGTTCAACATTTTCTCCACTTATTATTTTCAGGCCATCATGCAGCCGAAGGTGTCGTTTATCGTGTCGATCGAGCGCGGCCTTGTCGTAAGCGGAGCACTTATATTGCTGCTCCCGCTGTTCCTGCCGGCCGAGTCCATATGGTACGCCATGCCGATCACCGAGCTCGTCACCGCATTTTATGTGGTGTACTCCATGAAGAAGTACACCAATCGCCTTCCCGAATAATCACAGCACAGCCCGCATCCGAATCGGGCTGTGCTTTCTTCATCTCTCCCTGCCGAATACGAACACCATACTCATCGGAACATATACCACCAGAAGCAGAACCGAAACCACAATACCCATCGAGGCATCCTCCTTGCTCTCTCTTTATGTCTGTATCATACACTGCGGACAGTCCGATAAAACGGTCTTGTGTCAACCGATTTATGTTAACGTTTTGTTTTCCTCAACTGCAGGAGCGGTGAACCTTTTGCGGCTTATTTCGTCTTTATTATGAATCGATTTTCAACGGAGAAGGTGAACAAATGGAAGAGGCAAAAACCGCATCGGTCGACACCTGGATCTGCCGCATCTATCTTTTCTTGATGCTCGCCGGTCTTCCTCTCGCCGTGCATAACGGCTTTTTTGACATAATCGAAACGAAAACTCTTTTCTACGTGATTCCGACGATCATCTATCTGCTTGCAAGGCTCGCACTCACGCTTTACCGATTCAATGGTATTCCGAGACGCCGCGGATTGATGGAGGACCGGGCGGCGATCGTTTTCTGTTTGGTGTGCCTTTTAGCATCGCTTTGCGGCGGCGATTTTTCCGGCTCGTTTCTCGGCGTGCGCGGCCGCTGGCAGGGTGCGGGGATGATGTGGCTCTATGCCGTGCTGTTTCTCGCTTTTTCCCGTGAGAGGCCGGAGAAGCGAGAGATCCTGCTGCCGCTTTGCCTCGGACTCGCTCTCAGCGGCACACTGGCCGTGTGCAACCAGCTTGGATGGGACCCGCTCGGAATGTGCTCGCGCCTTTCTTCGCGCGATGCGGGACGCTATATTTCCACGCTCGGCAACATCAATTTTGCCGGAGCATATATTACGCTGACGCTTTCCGTGTCGGCGGCCGCACTTCTTACGGAAGAGCGTCCAATTTCGCAGTGGCTGCTTGCTTTGGTCTGCGTAATCGGACTTTGGGCGGCCATGGCTGTGCGTAGCGAAAGCGCCGTCCTCGGCGTCGGCACTGCACTGCTGCTCCAGCCGCTCCTCACCAAGCGAGAACCGAATACGCTCCGACGCTGGCCGCTGCTTCTCTCCGGGGCTTCCGTTTCCGCCTATGCCTATCGGCTCATCGTATATGCCCCGGGAAAAGCGCTTTCGTTGCTTACGGAGTATATCACCCGGCCTATCGTCGTGCTGCCGCTTGCGGCTGCCGGCATCGTGCTTTTTCTGATGCTCAATAAGAGGGAAGACAAAGCGCTGTTCTTCACTTGCCGCCTGTACGGATATGCCTTGCTCGCGGCGCTGCTGCTCGGCATTGTTGTTTTGATCCTCTGCAATACCGTGTGGGCCGGCGTCCCGCTCGGTGAAATGGATGACTGGCTGCATTTTTCAGATTCCTGGGGGACGGATCGCGGCAAGGTATGGGCGTACTGCGCTTCGCTGTTTGCGAATTTTCCGCTGTGGGAAAAACTCATCGGCGGCGGGTGCGGCGTATTGGCTTCGCTCGATTCGCAGCACCGTCTTTTCCCGGACGCCGTGCTCGATACGGCACACTGCGAGTATTTCCAGATCCTTCTCAACTGGGGTGTTCTCGGTCTCGGCGCATACCTCGCGTGGCTTTTCTTCACCGTGCGCCGCGCTCTGCGGCGGGGTGACGCGCTCTCGTTTGCTTTGTGCGCGGGCATTACCGGTTACAGCGTACAGGCTCTCGTGAACATTGCGCAGGTTCCCGGCATCGCAATATTCTTCGCCCTTCTTGCCGCTGTCCACGCGCAAAGCGACAGCGAAGAATTGACTTGTGAAGAAAAAATGCTATAATATAACCATTCAAATATAAGGAGCGTGGGCTTATGAATCTGACCGCAGAACAACAGGACATTCTGAACGGCGACAAAGGGGAAGTGCTCGCCAAGGTGATGAAAACGCTCGTCATGTACGGCGACGCGTTCGGCGCGGAAAAGCTCGTTCCCGTCACGAGCGAATACGGCCACACGGTCATCAGCTTCGGCATTAACACGATGAAGCCGGTCTATGACCTCTACGACCAGCTTTTGGCATCCGGTGAAGAATTCCATCAGAAATTCACGGCAGACCCTCTTCCGCTGGACAAAAACGTACCGTCCAATTTCCTGCAGAACCTTGTGTTCAATCAGTTTATGTACAAGCTTCAGCCGCGCTATGAAGAACAGCTGCGCCGCATGGGTCTCAAGAGCATGAAGGACTTCACCTGCGCCTGCTACTTTGACGAGGTCGGCAATATTCCCAAGAAGGGCGATATTCTCTCGTGGGCGGAATCCTCCGCCGTCGTTTACGCGAACAGTGTCCTCGGTGCGCGCTGCAACCGCAACTCCGGCATGATCGATATTATGGGCACGATGCTCGGCTATGTGCCGTATTTCGGATTGCTCACCGACGAGGGCCGCAAAGCGACCTGGGTCGTCGAAATCAAAACCACAAAGAAGCCTGAAGCGCAGCTTCTCGGCAGCGCTATCGGCATTAAGGTCATGGAGGATGTACCGTACATTCGCGGCCTTGACCAGTGGCTCAGCACAGAACTCAATAAAGACGCAAAGGCGTACCTCAAGGACTTCGGCGCGGCCACGGCCTCCAACGGTGCGGTCGGTCTATACCATGTGGAGCACCTCACGCCAGAAGCCGTGGAGCATGGCGATGCGCTCATCGCTCCCGGCGCGCAGGTCTATGTCATAGACGATGCGGAGATCGAGCGCGTCAAGGCTTCTTATCCGGTCATCTGGAAGAACCCGAACGCCAAACCTAAGCTCTGCTTCATCGGCTGCCCGCATCTCACCCTGGAACAGCTCGAAAACTGGACGAAGAACATTGAAAACGGCCTCAAGGAAAACGGTATCGAGAAGCTAACCGTTCCGACGGTGCTCACTACCGCTCCCGCCGTCCTCGAGGAATTCAGCAAAGGGCCTTACAGCTACCGTCTCAAGAAGACCGGTGCCATTCTGAGCTATATCTGCCCGCTGATGTATATGAACAACCCGCTCTCCAAGTCGATGCCGGTCATCACCTGCTCGAACAAGCTGCGCACCTACACATCGGCGCGCTATTACACCGAAGACGAGATCGTAGGCATCATCACCGGAAAGGAGGCCAAATAATATGGCGAAGACATTCAAAGGCCGTGTGATCGTACCCGGCACCGCTTCGGCTAAGGCCCTTGTTTCTCACGGCGGCTTCAACACGCTTGCCAGCTACCAGTCCGCGCTGATGTTCGGCGATAAGGAAGTGAAATGCGGCGACCAGAACAACGCCGACATTTATAAAAAGCCCATGATCGGCGTGGCGCTTTGCCTCCCGCAGACCATAGGCTCCACGACCGGCGGCATGGTGCTCTACACCGCCGGAGTCCTCGGGAAGCTCCCCGCTTGTATGCTCTTCTCCAAGCCCATCGACTCCCTCGCCGCCGCCGGCGCGATCCTCACCGACGTGTGGACCGACACCCACATGCCCGTCGTAGACTCTCTCGGCGAAGAGTTCCTCGAATACACCCAAACCGGCATGACCGTGACCCTCTCCGAAGACGGCACCGTGACGGTGGAATAAAGCATAGATTATTATATATAGCAAGGCCTCCCGCAGAGCACAAGCTCTGCGGGAGACTAAAAAGTAACAGCAATTTTTCATTTATTTGAAGTCAAGACTTGCCCTCTTTATTTTGGCTGCCTCTGAACGTTTTGCAAATGGAGTAGTTTATGATCTCGTTCTCATCGAAGCCAATATTTTATTTGTTCTTGTTTGTCGCCTTGCTCATTCTATTGGTCGTTTGCTTATGGAAAAAGGTGATTCAGGATCAATGGACACAGGAAATCCGTGAAAACAGTCGGCGGTATCACGCACTCAGTGAAATCAATACGCGTTATCCGTTTCACTATATTCCTTCACCGTATAACATCACGAAATTCTGCTCTAATAAAAATATGTATGATAGGCCGGAGCATAAATTTGTCCTGAAATATGCTGAAGATAACATAAATGAGCTTCGCAGCTTATCCGAGCAAGCAAAAGAAAATGAAGAATTGGATCAGCTTTACTGTGATGAATTGGCAGATCTTCCTACGTTCCTCTCGGAAAAAGAATTTCGCAAACTCAAAATTTCACCTAACAAGGGCAGGGAAATTGAAAAGAAAATTGTTAAAGCAAATATTTTGTATCCTGTTACAGAATTAACGATTGCATGTAAAGTTGAATACACATCGCCGGGAGGACGAAACAGTTATTCAAAACAAAGATACTTCAATGCCGAAGAGACGCAGGAAATTCTTGTTTCCATTGCAGATCAGCAGCAACGAAAAGACAGTGCGAATATCAGCGCAGCAAGATGAATCAGTCTCTCAGATACCAAGTTATGCGGCGTGACGGCTTCCGGTGTGTCCTGTGCGGTCGAAGTGCACAGGATAATGTTCAACTTCAAGTAGATCACATTCGCCCTGTCAGTAAAGGCGGAAAAACGGAATTATCTAATCTGAGAACATTATGCCAAGACTGCAATCTCGGAAAATCGGACAAATATGACCCGGACGGAGTCAACTGATCGGATATAAATGAATATATGGAACGCCCGCAGATTTCAGAGTCTGCGGGCGTTTCTTGTCAATCTGTATAGCGGTTGATGAATTCGGGGCGAATCTTGGAGTAGACGATTTTTTGCTCTTTGTAGAGACCGAAGTTGGCGGAGAGCATGTAGCTTACGGCGACGACGATGGCGTAGTATTGAATGTTGGCACCGCCGAACATTTCAACGCCGAGGAATAAGGCGCTGATGGGGCAGTTGAGAGAGCCGCAGAACATACCGAGCAGGCCGACGGCTGCGCCGAGGCCGGGAGTCAGCCCGAAGAGGTTTCCGATGACGCATCCGGCGGACGCACCGATGAACATGGCGGGGACAATCTCGCCGCCCTTGTAGCCGGTGGTCATGGTGAGCACGGTAAAGAGCATTTTGAGAAGAAACGCCTCCGGGCGGGCATTGCCCGCCATGGCGGCACCAATGATATCCATGCCTGCGCCGTTATAATCGCACGTGCCGACGAGGATGGTTAGCAGTACGACGGAAAGACCGCCGAGGAAAACACGGAGATAGCTGTTCGGAATGAGTTTTCCGAGCTCCTTGCCGCCTTGGCGAAGCGCGATGCAGTAAACGATGCTGAGTACCGCACAGGCGACGGCAATGAGTACCACGACACCGACATTGCCGGCCGTGAATGAAATCGCTGCACCAAGCGGAAAAGTTTCCGCCGCCGCACCGAGAGCTGCGGCAATATAAGCTGCCGTGAGCGAAGCCGTAAGGCAGGGGAGAATGGCCGAAAAATGCAGGATACCGACACTTGCGACTTCCATCGAGAAGACCGCCGCTGTCAGGGGTGAGCCGAAAAGCGCGGAGAAGACACTGCTCATACCGCACATAACGATGAGGTGAGTGTCCTTGTCATCGAGATGCAGCGCACGTCCGAGCTGGTAGCCGAGCGTACCGCCGAGCTGAAGTGCCGCGCCCTCGCGTCCGGCTGAGCCGCCGAAGAGGTGTGTGATGGTCGTGCCGACAAATATAAGTGGTGCCGTCGATGTCGGTATGGCGCCGGTCGTGTGGATAGCGAGCAGCACGCCGTTCGTATCTGTCGGGTGCATGCCGCGCAGACGATAGAGCCACACTATAAAGAGACCGCCGACCGGCAGGAAATAAACGAGCCATGGGTAGGTATTGCGGAGCACCGATGCCTCGCGTATGGCAAAGCAAAACGCCGTGCCGATGAGACCGCCGGCCGCTCCGATGATGAGACCGGTCAGCGTCCAAAGGACAAAAGAATAAAGATAGCGCAGTGTCAGCCGAAAATGACGGTGAAATACCACGGAAAACTTTTCCGACAGCATATTCGGCTTTTCCGGATCCATAACGTTTTCCCTCCGTTATACAGCATTGTGCGGCAGGCGAAAGCCTGCCGCAAATGGGTAGTAAGAGATCATTCTCTCAGCAGATATTTTCTGAGTCCCGCGAAATCCGCACTCTCCAGCGGCAGAGGATACCCGCCTGTTACGTCCCACAGACGATGGGCATCGGAGCAGCGAAGGCGTCGTATATGCTCCGGCAGACCGGTCGGCTCCGTTTCGTTATAGAGCTCCACGGCATCCATGTCCAGATCCTCCGGCCAGCAGCCGAGAATTGCATAGAGCGAGTTGGACGGCTTGTCCACGTGCGCCGGCCAGATGAGCCCCGAGTACTGCCGTACGGCATGGCTCAGCTCGTTGATCGAGATGCGCCGCGCCATAAAGAGAAGCTCACGCTCTTCCGTACGGGTCCTGCGCGATCCGATGATCGTCTGACGTCCGAATACATTCGGACGATTGACGATGCCGGGACGCAGCGTATCGAGCCAGCGGCTGAAGGCCGCCGCCTTGCCGAGGTCCGGCAGAAGGCAAACGCAGTGAATTTCTTCACTTGTCGTTACCTCAATGCCCGGAATAAACCCGATGCCGGCCTTCTCCGCCTCTGCAGCCACGGCCGGGCAGTTGCGCGCCGAATTGTGGTCGGTAAGGGCAATAAGCTCCAGTCCCGCACCTTTTGCCGCTTGAATGAGCGCCGAGGGCGTCATTGTATCGTCTGCACACGGAGAGAGACAGGAATGCATGTGAAGATCTGTAAGGACCATATCGTTACCACCTGTCGACGACAGCCGGAAGCTGTCGCCTGTTTACTGATTGATCTTGGCCGGTACCGCACAATATCTGTTGCGGCGCAGCCTTTGAAATTTATTTTTTATCTTTGCGGGAGAACACGCACATATCCGGCTCGGCGCGTCCCGCTACGATGTCTTCGGCGAAGGCACGGCAACTCGGCGAGCCGCAGGCACCGCAGTCAATGCCCCGGAGCGTAGATTCTATGCGGCGGATCTCTTCCATTTTTTCCATTGCCGCGGAAACGTTGCTGTCGAGGCGAAGCGCATAGCTGGGCGTGGGCGTTTTCTCCCAGCGCATGTCGTTGCGCGGGCAGTCGTTCGGAGGAAAGGCCGGAGCAAAGCCGCGCATCATCTGCTGCAGACGGGCTTTGGCAATGAATGGGTTTTCTACAGTAAGCGCTCCGCCGACGCATCCCGGGTAGCAGGCGTTGAGCTCTATAAGATCAACATTTGAAAGCTTGCCGTCTTCGAGTGCTTCCAAAATACCGATGATATTTTCAACGCCGGACGCGGCGAGGTGATTCGGTTCACCTACGGCATCTGCCTGACCGCCAGAAATTGCCCAGCCGACACCGAGAGCACCGGCCTGCGCAAATCGTTCATGATCGTCGATATCTCCCATCACGGATGTGAGCTTCGGCGCTATCTCGGCAATCGATACGATACCTGTGAGCGCAGGCTTGAGCGTTCCGAGCGCTGCCTTTGCGCTCGCACACTTGGCGGTGCAGGGGGAAATATATACACATCCGATATCTTGCTCCGGAAGCCCCAGCTCCTTCATTGCGAGTCTCTTGCTCCAGCGAGCCGCAACCTCCATGGGAGAACGGTAGTTGAGCAAATGGGGAAGGAGAGAGGGAAACCGGATGCGTACAATTCGCAGAATGACGGGGCAGTCCGTTGTGATGATCGGGTGCGGAATACTGCCGTAGTTGAGCTCATAGTGCGTCATGGCGGCCATGGCTTCTGCTGCGGCGGCCACTTCAAATACACTGTCAAACCCGATGCGGCAAAGACCCTCGAGAATGGGTGCGCGCGTCGTGACGCTCGGGAACTGGCTGTACAGCGCCTGCGAGGGCAGGGCAATGGTGTACTTGTATTTTCCGAGCACTTCATTGAGCGTATCCACGCGAGGCCGCATGGCATGGCGCGGACACACGCGGATGCACTCGCCGCAGTCGACACACCGATCCTGCAGAATGGTCGCCTTGCCGTTTCGTACACGGATAGCTTCCGAGGGGCAGCGCTGCGTACAAGTGGTGCAGCCAATGCATTTTTCGGTATCTAAATAGATGGAGGCGTAACCGGCACTCACGATGACTCCTCTCCGGAATAAACCGTGATCGTAAGGATCGTTCCTTTGCCGACCTCGGTTTCTATATCCAACGTATCACTGTATTTTTTTATGTTTGGAAGACCCATGCCGGCGCCGAACCCAAGTGCTCGGATATTCTGCGGCGCAGTGGACCAGCCCGCCTGCATGGCAAGGTCTACATTGGGGATGCCCGGACCTTGGTCGGCGAAAACCACCTTCACCGCTTCAGGCGTGACGGTCGCCGTAACATGTCCGCCGCCCGCATGGATGACCATGTTGATCTCGGCTTCGTACGTTGTAATGGCAACGCGGCGGATCATCCCCGGGGAGAATCCCAACTCTTTCAGCATAGATTTGATATGCCCGGAAGCCTCTCCGGCGCGGGCAAAATCGTTGCCGGGAACATCGTAATCACGGACGATCGGACTCATTTTGCGCCGCCGACTCCGTTTTGATACAAAATACCGCAGGCTTCGTACATTTCCATGGACGATGCGATGACGCATACGCCGCACTTTTCGGCAAGCTCCAATACCGTTTTGTCCGGCTTTTTGCCGCGCAGAAAAACGACGCAAGCGGTGTCAAGCATCTCCGCGGTGCGGATGACCTGGGGGTTGATCAGACCCGTAAGCAGGACGTTCGGCTGCGAGCCGAGCGCGAGCACGTCGCTGAGCATATCACCGGCGTAGGCCGTAAGGATCTCCGCGTCTGCATTGACGGCTGAGCATATTTCACCCGACAACAGGGTATTCATCTCGTTGATTTTCATGTTTCCTGATCTCCATCCGGTCGGAAATTTCCGACTCCGTTAGCTTCGACAGTGTGAAAACAATCGTTTTGGCACTGTGCTTTCTACTATAATACCAAAGGTTCAAACGAATTACAAGCAAAATTCTGCAATTATATGTTTTATTACGGTAATGTAACAGCAGTTCAACAGTTCAAAGGAGGTAAATATATTGTCGGAAAAGCTTGCCTCGGGACGGGATACTTGGTATAATAAATTAATATGCAGCAAGGTGATTTTATGATACCATCCGATAAAAAACAGACAACCGTCGGACTTCTCGCGCATGTGGATGCAGGCAAGACGACACTGTCCGAGGCGCTGCTCTATACGGCGGGCGCGCTCCGCAGACTCGGGCGCGTTGACCATGCTGACGCGTTTCTGGATACAGACCCACAGGAGCGTGAGCGCGGCATTACCATTTTCTCGAAACAGGCGCGGCTTACCTGGAAAAACTGCGCCGTTACCCTTCTCGATACCCCGGGACACGTGGACTTCTCCGGAGAGACGGAGCGCACACTGCCCGTACTGGATGCGGCGATCCTCGTCGTGAGCGGCACGGACGGCGTGCAGGGTCATACGCGCACGCTCTGGCGGCTTCTTCGCAGAAACCACGTGCCGACATTTCTGTTCGTCAACAAAACCGACCTTCCCGGCGTAAGCCGTACGGCGAGGATGCAGGAACTCAAGTTCCTCCTCTCTCCGGAGTATGCCGACTTCACCGGCACGGACTGGCAGGAGCAGGCGGCGGCTGAGAGTGAGAGCGCACTCGAGAGCTTCCTCTCGTCCGGGAAGATCCCCACGGAAGAAGCAGCAGAGCTCATTCGGGAAGAAAAGTTGTTTCCGTGCCTTTTTGGGGCGGCACTCCGGCTCGACGGCGTGGAAAAGCTGCTTGATACGCTGGTGACTTACGCGCCGACAAAGCCAGCGGGAGACACATTCGGCGCACGTGTCTATAAAATCAGCCGCGACGCGCTGGGTGCGCGGCTCACATGGCTGCGCGTAACGGGCGGAGCGCTTCGGACAAGCGAAACGGTGCATGTTCCGACCGACGGCGGAGAGATTGAAGAGAAGATCCATCAGATCCGTCTTTATTCCGGCGAGAAGTTTGAACTTGCCGATTCAGTTCCCGCGGGGACGGTATGTGCCGTCACCGGACTGACGGCCGCCAGAACCGGCGACGCACTCGGCGCGGAGCGCGGCAAGAGCGCGGCGCTTCTCGAGCCGGTGTTCATCTATCGAGTGCACGCCGACAAAGCGGACGCACACACGGTGCTGGAAAAACTTCGTATTCTGGAGGAAGAGGACCCGCTCCTGCACGTCGTCTTTGATGATACTTCCAGAGAGATCCGCGTGCAGCTCATGGGCGAGGTGCAGCTGGAAATTCTTGAAAATCTCTGCCGCTCACGCTTCGGCATGGAGATACGCTTCGATGAAGGCGGGATCCTCTACCGCGAAACGATTGCGGCTCCGGTCGAAGGCATTGGACATTATGAACCGCTGCGTCACTATGCAGAAGTGCATCTGATCTTATCGCCGCTCGAACGGGGACGCGGCCTGGTTTTTGAAAGCACCTGTTCGACCGATGAGCTGGATCTCAACTGGCAGCGGCTCATATTGACGCATCTTACGGAAAAAGAGCATCGCGGTGTTCTGACCGGCTCGCCCATCACCGATATGAAGATCACGCTTGCCGCAGCGCGCGCCCACCTGAAGCACACAGAGGGCGGGGACTTCCGGCAGGCAACCTATCGCGCCGTCCGACAGGGTTTGATGCGCGCGGAGAGTATATTGCTCGAGCCGTGGTATGATCTTCGGCTTGAGCTTCCGAATGAATGTGTCGGACGCGCAATGGCGGATATTCAGCGCATGGGCGGCCGCTTCGATCCGCCGGTGCCCGAGAACGGACTTTCGCTGCTTACGGCATCCGCACCGGTCGCGGAATGCGCATCGTATTCGCGTGAGGTAACGGCGTACACCCGCGGTCAGGGCCGTATATCCATGACACTGCGCGGGTACGAGCCTTGCCGCGATATGCAAAGCGTTGTTGAAGCAGTCGGATATGATCCCTCACGGGATATTGCAAATCCGGCGGATTCCGTTTTCTGTGCGCATGGCGCGGGCTTTACGGTACCGTGGAATGAGGTCGAGCAGCATATGCATATGGAGAGATGCCTTCGCCCCGTGCATGAAGAGCCGAAAACGGAGAGTGCTCCGCAGCGCCGAGCTTCTGCATCGGCCAGTGGTGCGGCTCTCGACAAAGAGCTGCAGGCCATTTACGAGCGTACTTACGGTACAGTGAAGCAGAAACGCGCCTTTGTCCCGATGTCGGAACGAGCCAAAATTGAGTCAAAGCCCAAAGCCAAACCGTTGCCTACCGGCCCCGAATATCTGCTCGTCGACGGCTATAACATCATTTTTGCATGGGACGAGTTAAAATGCGTAGCCGTCGACCATCTGGATGCGGCCAGGCAGCTGCTGATGGATCTGCTGTGCAATTATCAGGGTGTTCGGTTCTGCCGCGTCATCCTCGTTTTCGACGCATACCGCGTTCCGTTCCATAAGGAGGAGATCCTGCGCTACCACAACATTTATGTAGTTTACACCAAAGAAGCCGAAACCGCCGACGCCTACATTGAAAAAACCTCGCATGAGATTGCTAAAAATCATCGGGTAAGGGTTGCGACCTCGGACGGCCTGGAGCAGCTCATCGTGCTTGGGCAGGGAGCACTTCGCCTCTCAGCCGACAGCTTCCATACCGAAGTGATGCAGGCCGGAGAGGAGATCCGCGAGACGCTCCGAAGGTTGAATGTACACGAGCGTTCGGATGTTGTTGCCGAAGCCCTGCGCAAAGCGCAGGAAGAAGCGGAGGAGCGCAATCCGTCATGAACAGGCGCAGAAAGTTCGCCCTTGCCCTGGCAGCGCTAAGCCTGCTCTTAATTTCGGCATGCATTGCAGGACTTTATTATGTTAACCAGGAAAGTACAAACGACGAACAGCCAATGCCCTCCGCCGATATTTCCTCTGTCGAAACACCGACACCGGAGCCGACGGAAGCGCCGAACCGTGCACCGGAGCTTACGCTCCTCGGAGATGATCCCTTTTATATCACGGCACAGCCGACAGCTTTCGTAGATCCCGGGTGCACGGCGCAGGACGATCGTGACGGCGACATCACTGCTCGACTATCGTGCACCGTAAACGTGGATACTTTTCATGCGGGTGAGGGAAGCGTAACCTACACCGTGGAAGACAGCGGCGGACTGACCGCATCGGCTGTGCGGACGGTCATTGTGACGGAAGCAGACACAATCGAAACCGTCGTGCCGGAAGGGAAGACCATCTATCTCACGTTCGATGACGGACCCTCGGCAAATACGGAACGGCTTCTGGATATACTCGATTCCTACGGCGCCAAGGCAACCTTTTTCGTTACAGCCTGCCATCCCGATTATCTGGATTGGATCGGCGAAGCCTCGCGTCGGGGACACAGCATCGGCATCCACAGCGCCTCGCACGATTATCAGACCATCTATCAAAGCGAGGAAGCATATTTTGCCGATTTGAACCAAATGCAGGAGATCATCCTCGAACAGACCGGCCTCCAGACACGACTTGTCCGGTTCCCGGGCGGAGGCTCCAATACGGTGAGCAGCTATACCCCCGGCATTATGACGCAGCTTGCCGGCGACCTGCGCGCTATGGGCTATGTCTATTTTGACTGGAACGTATCGGCTGCGGACACGGCGCCGGATGCGAGTTATTCTGCTGTCATAGAGAACGTTCAAGACGGCGCGCGGCAGCACGATGCATCCGTCGTACTGCAGCACGATACCAATATCTTCAGCGTAGATGCCGTGGAGGCGATCCTGCAGTGGGGCATCGAGAACGGATATACCTTCCGAGCACTGGATGTCACAAGCCCCACGGCTCATCACGAGATAGCAAATTGAGGAATACATTATGAATCTTTTCATTGCTTTTGAAATCGTAGGTACGATTGCTTTCGCCATATCGGGCGCGGCAGTCGCCATTTCCAAGAAGATGGATCTTTTTGGCGTGATCATTCTCGGCATGACGACGGCAGTCGGCGGCGGAATCATCCGCGATATGATTCTTGGCAATACACCCCCGGCCGCTTTCCGGTCGCCCGGCTACACGCTCACTTCCATCGCCGTTTCCGTTCTCATTTTTATCACTCCCATCCGTCGTGCCCTCCACCGGAAGGAAAAGCTCTATGACAAAGCACTTCTTATATGCGATGCCATCGGTCTCGGCGTATTTACCGTTGTCGGCGTGCAGACGGCGTTTGTTTCCACGGGGGAGATGAATGCGTTCCTTGCCGTATTCGTCGGTGTTGTGACCGGCTGCGGCGGCGGCGTTATGCGCGATATGTTTGCTGAAACGCCTCCGTATATTTTCGTAAAGCACTTCTATGCTACGGCTTCGCTTCTCGGGGCTTTTGCCTGCATTCTTTTCTGGGGCATCGGACAGGTGCCGGCGATGTTCATCGGCGCGGGCGTCACGGTCGTCCTCCGCCTGCTGGCCGCACACTACCGCTGGAGCCTTCCCAAGGCTTCGGATACGGAGTAACTTATGAAACTTCATAAACTGCTCGGTCTGCCCGAGAATGATAATCACGTTGTTTCCCTGTGCGGCGGCGGCGGAAAAACCACGCTGATGTACGCCCTGGCTCGGGAAAGCGCCGAAATAATGCCGACGGCTCTTTTTACCACCACGCATATTCTTCCGCCGAACGATGCCGACGTCGCATTGCTCGTTCCCTTTTCGGAAGATAAATGCCGCGCCGCATGGGAAGAAGGAAAAATCGTCTCATCGGGCACTTTTCTCCGGGAAAAGCGAAAATTCGGTCCGCCGGAGGAGAACGTTATGCGCTTTCTCTGCCGGGAGGCTGCGTCCGTGATCATTGAGGCTGACGGCGCGAAGCGTTTGCCGATCAAATCTCCAGCGGCGTGGGAGCCGGTGATCCGGGAGGAAAACACACACACGGTCGTCATGGCCGGCCTTTCCGCACTTGGGAAAGACCCGGAAACCATTGTGCACCGTTTTGCACTGGCGAAGGAATGTGTCGATCTCTCGGGTCATGCCCTGAACGAGGAACAGGCAGCGCGTCTGCTGTGGACGGGCTACGCCAAATATTCACCGATATTCTTTCTGAATCAGGCGGATTCACCGGAACTTCTGGAAAGCGGTGAGCGGATATGTGGGCTTCTCCGCTCCTACGGCGCTTTGAAGGCCGTAACCGCTTCGCTCCTTCAGATTCTCGGAAAAAATCACAGAGGGGGATAACCGCATGCCGTCCCGGAAAAGCTCATATTACCGCGTTTACCAGCACATTTTCGATCTCTGTGCACGCGTGCTGCCGTGGAGAAAGCCGGAGGTCGTGTCCGGCGTCGGCAGCACGGAGAAAATTCCTGAACTCCTAAAAAAATGCGGCGTACATAAAGTGATGATCGTCTCCGGACGCCATACCGGTACCAAGCTTGTGCCGCCCATCCGCAAGAAGATTGAAGAGATCGGCCTCGGCGTCGTACACTTTGACGGCGTACGCGCCAACCCGACGATCGAGATCATCGAGAGCGTTCGGGAGATGTATCTTAAAGAGTGCTGTGACGGCTTTCTCGCCGTAGGCGGCGGCTCCCCGATGGACACCACCAAAGCGGCCGCTGCGCGCATCGTCCGAGCGAATCGTTCAGTGGAGGATCTGACGGGACTTTTCAAAGTGATGCGCCGTCTCCCGCCGTTTATCGCTGTGCCGACGACGGCCGGCTCCGGTTCGGAAACGACCATCGCCGCCGTGATCACGAACGAGAAAACACACCACAAGCACGCCATCATGGATCTGTGCCTCGTGCCGCGCTATGCGGTGCTCGATGCAAAGCTCACGGAAAATCTTCCCTCTTCCACCACCGCGCAGACCGGCATGGACGCTCTCACGCATGCCGTGGAAGCGTATGTCTGCGTGTGCAACACGACGGAGGAAACCGACCGCTGTGCGGAAAAAGCCACGAAAGCGATTTTCGAAAATCTCGAACGGGCATATCGGGACGGGCATGATCTCGCCGCACGGCAGGAAATGCTGCTCGCATCCTTCAAGGCGGGCGTTGCATTCACGCGCGCCGGTGTCGGCAATGTCCACGCCATCGCACACACGCTCGGCGGCCTTTACAATACGGCACACGGCCTTGCCAATGCCGTCATCCTACCAATCGTACTCGAAGATTACGGTACGGCTGTCGTAAAAAAGCTCGCGCGCCTTGCGGAGATCACCGGAACGAAAATCGACGGAACGGACAGCGAAAAATGCGCAGCGTTCATTGCGGCCATCCGCGCGATGAACGGGCGCATGGGCATTCCCGGGCATCTCCCGGAGATCCGCGAGGAGGACATTCCGCAGATGGTTTCCTGGGCACTGCGCGAGGCAAATCCCACATACCCTGTGCCTGTCATCTACGATGAAGCGCATTGCGAGCAAGTTATCCGCCGCGTTCGCGGAAACTGAGATTGCAGATATTTGACAGCTGTGATATAATTTTCAGGAAAGGGGAGAGGTATGAAAATTCTCGGAATAGACCCCGGCGTCGCGACTGTAGGCTTCGGACTTTTGGAAACCAACGGAAATATGCCGAAGATGATCTCCTGCGGCGTTATCACGACGCCTGCGCATGCTCCGCTCTCCTCCCGTCTTGACCGGATCTACACGGATCTGGAGGAACTGATCCGCTCCTGTCATCCGGACGCCATCTCTATTGAGGAACTTTTCTTCAGCAAGAACATCACGACGGGCATCCCCGTGGCGCATGCCCGCGGCGTTATCCTGCTTTGTGCCTTTCGTTGCGGTGTGCAGGTATATGAATATACACCGATGCAGATAAAACAGGCGGTTGTCGGTTACGGCAAAGCCGAAAAGCGACAGGTGATGGACATGGTGCGGCGCATTCTGCACCTTACCGCCGTGCCGAAGCCGGACGATGCCGCCGATGCCGTTGCCATCGCGCTCTGCCACGCACGCAGCTCCACATCGCTTCTTACCAAGGAAGGAGTACAAAATCCATGTTCTACTATATAGAGGGCATCGTTTCGCTCATTGACGGCACGCTTGCCGTCGTGGACTGCGGCGGCGTAGGCTATGCGGTCAACACTACGACCAACTCGCTTTCACGCGTGCGCATGGGCGAAAAGGCCCGCTTTTATACCTGCACGATCATCCGCGAGGACTGCTTTGATATTTACGGCTTTGCAACGCAGGAAGAAAAACGCTGCTTCGAGCTCCTGACCGGCGTATCCGGCGTCGGCCCGAAAGCCGCGCAGTCCATTCTCTCGTCCAACACGCCGGAAGCCCTCTCGCTTGCCATTCTTTCGGGAAACGAGAAAGCGCTCACCGTCGTACCTGGCATTGGAAAGAAAATCGCACAGCGCCTGATTCTGGAACTGAAGGATAAGCTCTCCGGCGGCTGGGACGATTCTGCGGGAATGTCGGTCACACCGTCAAATACAGGAGTCGGCGGCGACAAGCTTTCGGATGCGGCGGCTGCCCTGGCCGTCCTCGGCTATGGCAGCAACGAGATCGCAGCGGCTCTCAAGGGCATCGATGTGGGCTCCCTTGCCGTCGAGGACATCGTGCGTCAGGCACTCAAAAGAATGATGAAGTAAAAAGGGGAGAGATACTTGGCAATCAGCTTTTCGGATACGGAACAGCAGGACGAGCTTATAACCCGCTCCACCGTTTTACCGGAGGATGCGAGCGAAGGCTCTCTTCGTCCGCGATATTTGAACGAATACATCGGTCAGGAGCGCGCAAAGGAAAATCTGCGTATTTTCATTCAGGCAGCTAAAATGCGCGCCGAGGCGCTTGACCACGTACTCCTGCACGGTCCTCCGGGACTCGGCAAAACGACGCTGGCCGCCGTTATTGCCAACGAAATGGGCGTGAATATGCGCATTACCTCCGGCCCAACCATAGAAAAGCCCGGCGATCTGGCGGCGCTTCTCACGAACCTTCAGGAAAACGACATTCTCTTTGTCGATGAGATCCACCGCATGAACCGCACTGTGGAGGAAATCCTCTATCCTGCGATGGAGGACTATGCCATTGATATCATCATCGGCAAGGGTCCTTCGGCCAACTCCATTCGTCTGGATCTTCCGCGCTTTACGCTTATTGGGGCAACGACGCGCTCCGGTCAGCTCACTGCGCCGCTGCGCGACCGTTTTGGCGTGAATCTCCGTCTGGAACTTTATACGCCCGAGGAGCTCCGGCAAATCGTCGAGCGAAGTGCAGGAATTCTGAACATCGCCATCGAGCGTTCCGGCGCCGAGGAGATCGCTCGGCGCAGCCGCGGCACACCGCGCATTGCCAACCGCATTCTCCGCCGTGTGCGCGATTTTGCGCAGGTAACTGCCGACGGCGTCATCACGAGAGATGTTGCCGACAAGGCGCTCACACGTTTGGAGATCGATCATCTCGGACTCGATACGCTTGACCGCCGCATGCTGCGCAGCATCATCGAATTCTATAACGGCGGTCCCGTTGGTCTCGAAACACTGGCCGCGACCATAAACGAGGAAGCCGTGACGCTCGAGGATGTCTATGAGCCGTACCTTCTGCAGCAGGGATTTCTCACCAGAACGCCGCGCGGACGCTGCGTGACGCCGAAGTCCTATGAACATCTCGGCATCGCTTATATGGGCCAGCAGCAGATTTCTCTGTGAATTTGACATTTCCCGAAGATAATGCGGAACTTTTTCACAAATCTCTTGACTTTGTCGGTAAAAAATTATATAATCACGCTATAGAGTGGTTTTTCTATGGAAGATTTTAATTGCTTCAGCGATGAACAGCTTCAGCAGCTCGCCGTTTCCGGAAATTCCGAAGCGGAGGATGCTCTTGCCGTTCGATATAGCCAACTGGTTCGTGTGCTTGCTCGTCCGCTTTTTCTTGCAGGCGGGGACAGCGAGGATCTTACGCAGGAAGGAATGCTCGGTCTGCTTTCTGCCATACGCAATTATGATGTGAGCCAGGCGGTCCTTTTCAAGACATTTGCGGATGTTTGCATCCGGCGGCGATTATGCAGCGCCATCAAATCGGCAAAAAGAATGAAGCATTTCCCTCTCAACAGCGGCGTATCGTTGGAAGATGCTTTTTCGGAAGACGGTACATACGAAGCCCTTGATTTACGGCAAACCCCCGAAGAGCAGGTTTTGGCCAGAGAGCGAGCGAACGAATTTTCCCAGAAGTTATCAAATTGCATGTCACAGCTTGAGCGTAAGATTTTGCCTTATTATTTGCAAGGTTATTCTTACGGTTCCATTGCCGAGAGATGCGGCTGCACCGAGAAAGCGGTAGACAATGCAATACAGCGAATCCGGCGCAAGCTCTCCCGGATACTTACATCAGGCGACACCAGCGAAAGCTGAACGCAATATCAAGCCCCAAGGGCAGAATCAAAGAGAGGATCAGCAAATGTACGAGGACAAGACCCTGGTATGCAAAGAGTGCGGCGAACAGTTCGTTTTCACCGCCGGTGAGCAGGAATTCTACGCGGAGCGCGGCTTCCAGAACGAGCCCCAGCGCTGCAAGAAGTGCCGCGATGCTCGCAAGAACAACACCCGCAACGGCGGCGAGCGCACATTCTTCACGGCTACCTGCGCTGCCTGCGGCGGCGAAGCCCGTGTACCGTTTGAGCCCAAGTCCGACCGTCCGGTCTACTGCAGCGATTGCTTTGCCAAGATCAAAGCCAACCAGCAGTAATTTGAGTTCAACTGTTATTTGACAGCGGAAGACGGGAGCGGAAAACCGCTCCCGTTTTCTTTTTTACTGCATTTAAAAAAAATAACGGTTGATAAAAGCCCTCAGGGCGGGTATAATGTAGCCACATAAGTTTAGGAGGAACCGATCAATGTACCAAATCGAAAAAGATACTCTCATTGCCGAAATTATGGAAAATGCACCGTATGTCACGCCGATGTTCCAGGCGATCGGCATGCACTGCATGGGCTGCGCCATGGCCAGCGGCGAGAACGTCGAAGAAGCCTGCGAAGCGCACGGTGTTGATGTGAACAAGTTCGTCAAGGCCGTCAACGAGTTCATCGCGGCGCAGGGCTGAATACCATTGGGAGTTTACGGCGAGGGCGTTACTTTGTCCTCGCTGTTTTTATCAATTAATGGAAAATACTTTTAAGCTGCCGCCGCGACTTGCCGCCATTGCAGATATTATTCCGGCAGGCGCTAAGCTCGCGGATGTCGGCACGGATCACGGCCTTCTGCCCATTCGCCTTTTGCTTGACGGAAAGATACAGAGCGCGGTCGCTACGGACATTCGTCCCGGTCCTCTCTCACGGGCCGAGGAAAATGCCGCCTTTGCGGAAATCCATGAACTACGGTGTGTTCTCTGCGACGGACTGACCGGCGTTTCCCCGGAGGAAGCCGACACCGTCGTGATCGCAGGTATGGGCGGAGAGAATATCGCAGGGATCCTTTGCGAAGCGTCTTGGGCATGCGAAAATGCTCTCTGTATTCTCCAGCCGATGTCGCGCCCCGAAGAGCTGCGCGGGGCGCTGCCCTCGCTGGGGCTTCGCGTGATGCGAGAGAAGCTCGTGCGCGATGCGGGACGGATCTATTCGATCATAGCTGCGCAAAAGGGGAGAGCAGAGGCTCTCACGCCGGGGGAATACTTCTGCGGCAAGGCTTCGCTGCTTTCAGAGGATGCGCTGTTTCCCGAATTTTTGGCGGAGCAGGATCGAAGAATGCGCACGGCGCTTCAAGGTTTGGAAAGATCCGTGCGGGAGAGCGATAAAGAGCGGTTCGCAGCGCTGCACCTCGCCGCAGACGATATTGCAAGGATAAGGAGTGAGATCCATGGCAACAGTGCGTGAAATTGCAGATTATCTCGAAGGGCCTGTTCCATCCTCGCTGAAGCTGGATTTCGATAACGTGGGACTTCTGTGCGGCTTTCCCGAACGCGAGGTGAGCCGCATGCTCGTGGTGCTCGACATCACGCTCGAGGCGATCGACGAGGCACTGTCTCTCAATGCGGAGCTCATCGTATCGCATCATCCGGTCATCTTCTCGCCGCTTCGCCGTGTATGCACCGATGCGCCCGATGCAAAGCGCGTTATTGCGCTCATTCAGGGTGAACTTTCCGCCATATGCCTGCACACCAATCTCGATGCACTCGAAGGTGGCGTCAATACGGCGCTTGCCAATGCGGTCGGTGGGGAAGACCTTGAGTATACACCGGACATCGGATGCTTCTGCCGCGTGGAACCATGCTCCATGCGGGAGTTTCTCTCGCAGACGAGTGCCGCACTCAATGTATCCGATATGCGCTATCACGATGCGGGTCGAACGGTAGAGCACCTTGCCCTTTGCGGCGGCGCGGGCGGCGACATTCTCTATGAAGCGGCACAGCGCGGATGCGATACGGTCCTCACCGGCGAGATCAAGCACCATCAGTGGATCGACGGCGCGGAGCTCGGTCTGAACCTCATCGAAGGCGGACATTTTGCCACAGAAAATGTCGTAACACCGGTGCTCGCGGAAATGATCCGCGCAGGTTTCCCCGATATCGATGTCTGCCTTTCGCGTCTTCAGGGCTCGCCTACGCACGGCTTTGGGTTCTGAAAGAGCGTATACAGTGTGCGATTTGCATAATTGAAGGAACAAAATTGCAGATTTGAGGCGTTTACATTCCTCAAATCTGCATTTTTATCCAATTTAGGGCTTGCATTTTTGTTTTATATAACATATAATGACGCCATACTTGTATTATGAAGGGTGAACCGACTATGAAAGAATTATCGAAAATCCATTCCGCCGTTGCCCCGTCCGCGACTTTGGCGGTAAACTCCAAGTTTAAGCAGATGAAAGCCGAAGGAATTCCTGTCGTCGGCTTTGGCGCAGGAGAACCGGACTTTGATACACCCGACCATATTAAGGAAGCGGCTATCCGCGCCATCCGTGAGGGTCAGACGAAGTATACGCCGACCTCCGGCACTGTCGAGGCGCGCAAGGCCATTGCGAAGCGCATGAAGGAAGACCTCGGCGTGGACTTTGACTATGACGCCATTGTTATTTCCAACGGTGCCAAAGCCTGCCTCTACGGCACCATGTTTACGCTGCTCGATGCCGGCGATGAGATCATTGTTCCCGCACCGTATTGGGTCAGCTATACCGAAATGATCCGCATGCTCGGCGGCGCGCCCGTGATCGTTCGGACGACCGAAGCACAGAGCTTCAAAATGACACCCGCGCAGCTCGAGTCTGCCATTACAGGCAAGACCAAGGCGCTCATTCTCAATAACCCCTCGAACCCGACCGGCATGATCTATACCAAGGAAGAGCTCGAAGCTCTCGCCGATATTTGCCTCAAGCATGATATTTACATCATCGCCGATGAGATCTACTACCGTCTCTGCTATGACGGACGCAAGTTCACGAGCGTCGCGTCCCTCGGCGAGGAAGTCAAAAAGCACACCATCATCATTAACGGCGTATCGAAAACCTATGCCATGACCGGCTGGCGCTGCGGCTTCGCTGCCTGCGGCGATAAGCGCATTGCCAAGGTCATGACGAACTGCCTGAGCCATGCCCTCGGTTGCATCGGCGCCATGAACCAGGCAGCAATGGCGGAAGCCATGAACGGCCCGCAGGACAGTGTCGACGCGATGTGCAAGGTATTCGAGGAGCGCCGCAACTATCTCGTAGAGCGCATGAACCAAATCGAGGGCGTCAGCTGCCTGAAGCCGAACGGCGCATTCTATGTAATGATGAACATCGAAAAGCTCATCGGACGCACGCTCGGCGGCCGCGTCATCAAAGACGCCGACGATTTTGCGATGGCTTTCCTCGAGAAGGGTCTTGTCGCCGTCGTGTCCTGCTGCGCGTTTGACGCGCCGAACTTTGTCCGCTGGACTTACGCTACATCGATGGAGACCATCAAGGAAGGCCTCGACCGTCTGGAGAAGTTCCTGAAGGAAGCTTGATTCCGGATATGATCAGAAAATCACCGTTTCTCTCGGCAATATAAGAGGGAAACGGTGTTTTTTTCATGAATAAATCGTAAGACCTGGCGCGGAGTATTGTCATTCGCTGCATTTTGTGGCATAATATACATGATAAAGGATTTTTCTCGGAGGACGCGGAATGAAAGCGAAAAGCGTATTTTACTGCACGGAATGCGGCAATGAAACCGGAAAATGGTCCGGACGGTGCACGGCGTGCGGCGCATGGAATACGATCGTAGAAGCGCCGAGCACAGTGTCGAATGCTGCAGGGAAAAGTGCGGCGGTAAAGGTCGCGGCTACACGAAGGAATGTACCAAAACCGGTATCTCAGCTCGATGAGGGCGAAGAGATTCGCTTTTCCACCGGTATGGAGGAAATGGATCGCGTTCTCGGCGGCGGTGCGGTGCGCGGCTCGCTCGTGTTGGTCGGCGGAGCACCCGGCATCGGCAAATCCACGCTTCTTCTCCAGATCTGCGGCAACATTCCCGATGCTAAAATTCTCTATGTCACGGGCGAAGAAAGCAAAAGACAGCTGAAAATGCGTGCACAGCGGCTCGGCGTAGCAGGGGAGAACCTCTTCGTCTTAGCCGAGACGGACATCAACGCCGTGACACAGAGCGTCGAAGATCTGCAGCCGGAAATTCTGATCATTGACTCCGTGCAGACGATGTTCAACAACGACATTGCCTCCGCGCCAGGCAGCATCAGCCAGGTGAAAGACTGCACGATGGCCGTGATGCAGCTTGCCAAAACGCTCAATATAACGGCTTTCGTTGTCGGTCATGTCAACAAGGAAGGCGCAATTGCCGGCCCCAAAGTGCTCGAGCATATGGTCGACTGCGTGCTGTATTTTGAAGGCGACCCTTCGCTCAATTATCGCATTCTCCGAGCTGCCAAGAACCGCTTCGGTTCCACAAATGAGATCGGCGTATTCGAAATGTGCGATGTGGGTCTTCGTGAAGTTCCGAACCCTTCGGAAGTAATGCTCTCGGGTCGTCCGATCAACGCGCCCGGAACATGCGTATCCTGCGTGATGCAGGGAACGCGACCCATCCTCGCCGAGGTGCAGGCACTACTGTCACCGACGAATGCGAACCAGGCGCGGCGAACGGCGAACGGCGTGGACTTTAACAGACTAATGCTTTTACTTGCTGTATTGGAAAAGCGCGGCGGTCTGCATGTTGCCGGCTGCGATGCGTATGTAAATGTCGTCGGCGGATTGGAGCTCGATGAGCCGACCGCGGATCTCGCGATCGTATTGGCCATCGCATCGAGCTTCCGCGATAAACCCATTGGTGAAGATCTCGCGGCTGTCGGCGAGATCGGACTCACGGGAGAAATTCGCTCCGTACCGTCCATCAATCAGCGTCTGCAGGAGATCGCACGGCTCGGATTCAAGCGATGCGTCATTCCGGCGCACTGCAAAGGCGATATCAAAGTACCGGACGGGCTACAGATCCTGCCGGCAAAAAATGTCCGCGATGCGATCAACGCCGTAGTGATTTGACAGCTCGCCGAAAGGAAGTTCCACAGACGGTTAAAAGAAGGACTTTCAATTAGAGATTATAAAATAATATGGTATAACTGAGCCGTCTTGTGAAAAAGCGCGAAATCCAGAGAAAACTGATTTAGCTCTCCCCTAAATTAAACAAAATCTTTATTTTGTTTAATTTTGTCTATGTTCCCGAATCACCCTTCCCATCTGCTATATTCGTTTGTGAGGCAAACTATGGATTATCGTACCGAAGCGCCGCAGATCCTGCGGGACTATCTCACATATCATGAAACCATCAAAGGTCACTCCCGCGCGACCGTGGACGAATATTTTCTGGATCTGCGGAATTTTTTCCGTTTTCTGAAAATCGAACGCGGCATCGTGCCGCGCACGACGGAACTTAACGAGATCTCCATTATGGATGTGGATTTGGATTTCATTTCTCGCGTCACGCTCGCCGAGGTTTACGATTACCTATCATTTCTTTCGCGTGACAAAGCTAAATTCACCCGCGCACATTGTGAAGAATACGGTCTCAACGCTTCCTCGCGTGCCCGCAAAGTCTCCAGCATTCGCGGCTTCTATAAATATCTCACGAGCAAAGCAAAACTGCTCGACGAAAATCCGCTACAGGATCTGGACTCGCCGCGCACGAAACGCTCTCTCCCCCGTTATTTGACGCTGGAGGAAAGTGAACGCCTACTAAGCAGCGTGGATGGTATTCATAAAGAGCGCGACTACTGTATTCTGACGATTTTCCTCAACTGTGGTCTTCGAATTTCCGAGATTGCCGGTTTAAACCTCGCGGATATCCGCGCCGATCATCTCCGCGTGCTCGGCAAAGGCAACAAGGAGCGTGTCGTTTACCTGAATGACGCAACGGCGCAGGCCATCAATGACTATCTGGCCGTCCGGCGCAATATTGCTGCCATCGACCGCAATGCGCTCTTTCTTTCCGGCCGCCGCACTCGCATTACGCGCGAGGCGCTGCACGCCATGGTGAAAAAATCCCTGTTGCGTGCGGGACTCGACAGCGAAAAATATTCCGCGCATAAGCTCCGCCATACGGCCGCCACCCTGATGCTTTCAAACGGTGTGGATGTTCGCACGCTGCAGGAGCTTCTCGGACACGAAAATCTGAACACGACACAGATCTATACGCATGTAGACAATTCGGAGCTGCGCATTGCGGCGCGGGCCAATCCCCTCGGCAAATTCACCCCGGAAAAAAAGGATCAATAACATATGGTATTTTCGAGTATACTCTTCCTTTTCGTATATCTTCCCGTCGTGCTGGCTGTATACTATATCGCGCCGGTACGGTTTCGGAATGTATGGCTCTTTATCGTAAATCTCGTGTTTTACGGCTGGGGCGAACCGGTGTATATCCTTTTGATGATATTCTCGATTACGCTCAACTACGCCGCAGGTCTGCTGATCGCAAAATATCGGGAAAGTGCCCGGAAAAAGGCGAAGGCCGTTCTTACGGTGAATACCGTGGTAAACCTTGCACTTCTCGTATTTTTCAAGTATTTCGATCTGTTTATCGAAACGGTCAACGCAATTTTCGGCACGAACATAGCCATGCTCGGCTTGACGCTTCCCATCGGCATCTCATTCTATACCTTCCAGACAATGTCCTATCCGATCGATGTCTACCGCAGTGACACCGAGGCGCAGAAAAACTACATCCGTTTCGGTACATTCGTTGCGCTCTTTCCACAGCTCATTGCAGGCCCCATCGTCCGCTACAAGGATGTTGCTTCGCAGCTCGGCACGCGCCGGCTCAGCGCGGAACAGTTTGCGTCCGGCGTGCAGCGCTTTGTCGTCGGTCTCGGGAAAAAGGTACTGATCGCCAACAATATCGGTGCGTTGTGGGATGTGTATTCTACGGCTTCAGAGCTCAGTTTTGCCGGAGCGTGGCTCGGTGCGATTGCCTTTTCCCTGCAGCTTTATTTTGACTTTTCCGGATACTCCGATATGGCCATCGGCCTCGGGCGAATGATCGGGTTTGAATTTCTCGAAAACTTCAATTATCCGTATATTTCCAAGAGCGTCACCGAATTCTGGCGGCGTTGGCACATGTCGCTCGGCACATGGTTTCGCGACTATCTGTATATCCCTCTCGGCGGAAACCGCCGTGGTCTCCCCCGCCAAATTCTGAATATCCTCATCGTCTGGGCGCTCACCGGCCTCTGGCATGGCGCGAATTGGACATTCCTCATGTGGGGGCTGTACTATGCGGTCTTTCTGGTCCTTGAAAAGGTATTTCTGCTCAAACACCTCGAAAAAGTCCCCGTGCTCGCTCACATCTACGCCATTCTCGTCGCCGTTGTCGGATGGATGCTCTTCCAGATCGATTCCGTCGGCGAAGTTGCGCACTACTGGGGTGCCATGTTCGGTGTCGGCGAAATTTTTGCTACAGCGGCTGACGCATACAACGCCAAAAGCTACGCTGTGATCCTCCTTATCGCGGCTGTTGCCGCGACTCCGCTTCCGAAAACGCTGTTCGCTAAGCTGCCCGAAAAAGTGCGCAGCATCGCGTCGCCCGTTCTCGTCGCGCTTTGCCTTGTGGCTTCCACGGCGTATCTCGTTGACGCAACATATAATCCGTTTTTGTATTTCCGATTCTGACGAAAGGAGGCAAACGCTTTGCCAAAACGCGCAAATCGAATCCTTATATGGCTGTTCTGCCTCTTCATCGGCGGATTTTTCCTGATGGACTTGTTTCTGCCTGACAAGAGCTTTTCCGAAATGGAAAACCGCTCGCTGCAGACGCTGCCGAAATTCACCTTATCTTCCCTGTTCGGCGGCACATATGCCACGCGCTTTGAATCCTACTGCAGCGATCAGTTCGCGCTGCGCGACAATTGGATCGAGCTGAAAGCGAAAATCGAGCTACTGCAGGGGAAATCGCAGAACAAAGGCGTATTTCTCTGCGAAAACGACCGCCTCATCGAGCCGTATGAAGCGCCTGCATCGGAACAGGTCACCAAGGCGAGCACTGTATTTAACGCACTGGGCGATGCCGACATTCCCGTAACTCTCGCGATCATCCCGACTTCGTCGGAGATCTACGCCGAGCTTCTGCCAAACGGTGCAGAAAACGACAGCCAGTCGGCTGTCATTCAAAGCGTTTATGATTTGTCTGAGCTGCAGACCGTCGACTTGCTCTCGTGCCTTTCCGAGCATTCCGGCGAGGACATCTACTACCGCACTGATCATCACTGGACAACGCTCGGCGCATGGTATGCCGCCAATGCGCTGCGGACGGCCTGGGGGCTGTCCGAAATCTCCGAAGATATGCTGACGCCGAGAACGATCAGCGAAGAGTTCTGCGGTACGCTCTATTCCTCGTCCGGTTTCTTCTGGGTAACGCCTGACACAATGCAGACGCTTACCGATGTGCCGGAGTCCACCTGTGTACACCGCTACGAAACGAACGGCACGGAAGAGATGCTGCCGGTGTATAACTACGAGAAGCTTAAGATCAAAGATAAATACTCATTCTTCCTTGGAGGGAACATTCCGCTCGCCGTTGTCGATACCGGAACAGAGAATTCCGCTTCCCTGCTGATTCTCCGCGACTCCTATTCCGATTCCCTCGTCCCCTTCCTCATGGACTCCTTCTCCGAGGTCCATCTTCTCGACCTTCGCTACTATACCGGCTCCGTCCGTGATTATATTGATGAGCAAAACATCGGCCGCGTCCTCATCCTCTTCGGCGCGGATAACTTCTATACCGATACCAGCACAAGAATTTACTGAGGCTCATAGGAAAAAGAAGCACCGACCGAAAATTGCTTCGCGGTCGGTGCTTTTCTATTGCATAAAATCATTTCATGTTCCAGATACGGGATGAGAAGAGAATGCCGGCGACGCCGATAACGACATCAATGAGGGCGTCGAACCATAGCTGATAGGCTACGCCGAGCAGAGCGAGGACAAAGAGAATCAGCTTAACGACCAGGATAACAAGCATTGCCTGCCGCACCAGAGTATGCGTGGCTTTTGCCGCATCAATGGCTCCGGCAATTGGCGAGGCCGTATTGTCCATAATGACAGCATTTCCGGTCTGCATAGACTCTTCGGAAGCAAGGCCGTTCACGGTAACGCCTATGTCGGCCGCGCTGAAGCAGGCGGTATCACCGCCGCTCTCTCCAATATAGAGGACACTATTTGCAGGGAATCGTTCTTTGATCTCCTGAATCTTCTCGAGGCGCTCCATCGGCATGCATTCGGCATAGAACTCGCCGACGCCGACGGCAGCTGCTGCGGCACGAGTCTTTTCGGGCGTATCGGAGGAGAACATAATGCACTCGCATCCGGCACCGGATACGGCATTGAAAGAGCCGCGAGCATCATCCCGGATGATGTCAGAAAGGTATATACAGCCGGCATACATGTTATTGAGAGCAATAAACACCGTGGCACTCTCGCCGACGGGATCTGTAACTTCGACATCGAATTGTTCCATATATTCCATTGAGCCGATGCGGATCTCGATTCCTTCGATTTTAGCCGAGATACCGTTTTCCTCTTCGGTGAATTCTTCCACCAGCGACCTGTCAACGGTCTGTCCGTAGGCTTTGGCAATGGAGAGTGCTACGGGTGTCTGCGACCCGGCTTCGGCATGTGCCGCGACTTTCAAAAGTACGGCAGGATCCAGACGCTCGGACTTGACGGACGATACACGGTAAAGGCCCGTGGAGAGCATCTCGTCCTTATCGAATACCGCAGCTCCTGCGCGGGACAGGCCGTCGAGGACATAGGCGTCTTTTACAACAACACCGCTATGCATTGCGCGGAAAAGTCCGGAGAGGTAAATGATCGGAAGCGGCGCAAGGAAGGCCGTCGGGCAGGCGATGATCAGCAGCACAAGCGCACGATGGATGGCTTCCTCGGTAGGTGCAGTGGAGAATATCAGAAGCAGCAGTGCGATCAGAACACTCGCGCCGATGGCAAACGGCGCATAAACGCGCGAATAGCGGTCAGCGGTATCGGTCTCCGGTCCGTACACGGCCTCCGGATCCGAAACAGTCGTTATAGCAGAAGCAAATACCGATTTCGAAGCCGGAGCGAGCACCGTGCAGCGGACGGCGGCGCTCATGTTTACGGCACCTGCATGGATCTTCTGCCCCACTGTGAGCTCACGACGGGAGCTGTGCCCGAAAATCGGCGCATAATCGATCGTTGCGGAGCCTTCGAGAATCTCGAGCTCGGCCGGAGCGCTCTGTCCGCGCTCGAGCAGAAGAATGTCGCCCATTTGCACATCTTCCGGTGGGACGGCGGCATTTTCCTCGCCCCGCAGCACCGTGACGTTTTCCACATAAGGATCAACGCGATCACGCAGTCCCGCTTTCATGAGAGCAGAGGCGTAGGCGTGAAGAATGCAGCCGGCCTGATAGATGAGCATTACGGCCGCTCCTTCGTATCCCTCGTTGATGGTGAAGGCCAGTATGGCCACAACCGACATTAGGAGTTCCTCGCCGAGAGAATGCTCTTTAATGAGACGAACACAGGCGCGGTAAAGGACTTCAAATCCGCTGAGCAAAACGCTGATAAGCAGCAAGGCCAAAGAGATACCGTCGCCGAGCCGGAGAAGTAATCCGAGCAAGAGCAAAACAGCGGCAGCGCCCAGCCGGACAAAGAGAAGCTTTTCCACTCCGTACCATGTGGCCCCGCTGAAAAACGACTGTCCTTCTCCCCTGTTTTCTTTGTGCGTGTTCTTTTTGATGATCTCTTTCATAACTTCCACTCCGCTCTGTATGTATCCCAAGGAATCGCATGGTTCATCTTTGCGTTCCGAATTTTCACTTTACATAATTATAACATCAACATTAAAAAAAGCAACTGCGATTTTATGTTTTTTAGAAAAACATTGCCGAAAAGAATGTGGTGCGCTATAATGCATTGAAAAGATTTTTTCGGAGGTATTCTCATGGCAACATACGCGAACCAGGAGATTTATTCGCTGCTGGAAGAAAAAGGCATTTCTCATAAAATCGTTGAACACGAAGCGGTGTTCACTATGGAAGCCATGGAGCAGGCGGGCATCAATCAATTCGGCTGCATCTGCAAAAATCTCTTTCTGCGTGATGCCAAGGGAAGACAGCACTTTCTCGTCAGCGTGCCCGATGAGCAACGCGTGGATCTGAAGGCGCTCGGCGAGCAGCTCGGCACGTCCAAGCTCAGCTTTGCCTCGGCGGAGCGGCTCGAAAAATATTTGGGACTGACGCAGGGAAGCGTGTCGCCGTTCGGTATCCTGAACGATGAAAGCCGGTCTGTTATTTTCGTCGCGGCTCACGCATTCGAATCGGAGGGCGTCATCGGAATTCACCCCAATGACAACACCGCGACGGTTTTCCTTTCCTTTGCAGACGTGAAAGCCTTGATCGAAGAGCACGGAAATAAAGTGGTCATGATCTGAGCCGTATTTGACAGGTCAATACCTTAATGATATAATCTTATCCGTACATATATATGGGGAGATCGGAGGAAATTGTTATGAATGCAGACAGAAAAATTCATCCCGCATGGAAAATGCTGGTGGGGTGCTGTCTGCTGCAGGGCGGATCCCTCGGCGTGATCCACAACTGCCGAGGAATTTTTTATGACCCGGTAATCGAAAGTCTCGATTTCGGAATGGGTGCATTCTCTTTCTAGGTTCTTTTTTTCGGAGTATGTTCCTGTTTGGTGCTGCCGTTTGTTGGGAAGTTCTTTCAGCGCGTTGATTCACGCACACTGCTCGGCAGTGCATCGGTAGTCTTTTCCGTTACCGTCTTTGTTATGGGCTTTTTCCACACGCTGCCAGCCTTTTATATTGCCGGAGCTTTGCAGGGATTTGCCGGTGCCTTTCTCATGTTTTACCCGGCTCCGTATATTCTCGGCAAATGGTTCAAAAAGGAAAGCGGGCTTGCAGTCGGCATCTCTGCGGCTTTTGCCGGACTGATGGGGGTCATATTCAATCCCATCGGCAATGCCTTGATCGAGCGATACGGATGGCGAACGGGCTTTTTCACATTCGGTATTATATCCCTCGCGATGATGCTCCCCGTTTCCGTATTTTTTTCTTCGGCGATCGCCCGAAGAAGCCGGCTGCCGCCCTTACGGTGAGGAAGAAGCGGGGAGTGTGAACGAACATGCCGAAGCTCTGACCTGAGTTCCCGCTTCCCGAGCCAAGCATGAGAGCGCGTTCTGGCTGCTGATTCTGGCGGGGCTGCTCACGGCCTTTACCTGTTCCTACTACTCGCATCTTACGCCGCTCGGTATTTATTTCGGCTACGGATCGGCGATGGGCGCACTGCTCGGTTCCGGTTCCATGGCGGGAAATGTCTTCAGCAAGCTGCTGCTCGGTCATGTTTACGACCGCTTCGGGTTGAAAAAGTCACTCACCGCTGGTACAGTCGTTACTGCGTTGGGATTTATCCTTTTGCTTTTCGATTCTTTTCCCGTTCGTCTTATCGGCTCGTTTCTGTACGGCTTCTGTATGGCTATGAGCGCTGTTATGGTCGCCATAACCATTCGCGACGTGTACGGTAACCGGGATTATGCGGAGCTTCTCTCATACGGCTCCATGGTATCAACGCTTGGTACATCGGTCAACACCGTTATTATCGGTTATATGGTAGACGGCTTCGGCAAGCAGCGCGGATATATTATCAGCCTATGGTACGGTCTGGCCATTACGCTCGCGATGGGCTTGCTGTTTATCATTTCCATCCGGCGCGGTCGGATAATCGCCGCGGAGTATACGCATGATCCCGCCGTCAATTCGAAGGCTTAATTACATATTTACGGAAGGATTGCTTTTCCTATGAAACCTGATACTTTGCATCAGCAGACGATACGCGATATTACGGAGAAACTTGTGGCCGTCGGCGATGAGACAAGTACGCTTGAAAACTGCCCCGGCATGAAAGAGCGCGTCACGCGACTCATTGCACTCCTGCGCAGCGCCATGTATCCGCATATTTTCGGCACATCCTCCCGACGCGGGAGCGCCGCCTCGTCCATTGCCGTGAGCTATAATCTGCAGAGCGCCGCCGAACTTCTTGAGCAGGTCCTGCAGACGCTTCAGCCGGTGCGCAGTGACGAGGAGATCTATGCTTCTGTTCTGGAGTTTCTTGAGCAGATCCCGGACATCAAGGCGTGCCTGGAAACCGATATTCGGGCTGCCTACGATGGTGATCCTGCCGCAATGAGCTGCAACGAGATCATGCTCGCATACCCGGCCTTTGAGGCCATCAGCATTTACCGCATGGCGCACTGTCTCTACTGCATGCACATTCCCATGCTGCCGCGGATGATGACCGAGTATGCCCACCAGCTTACCGGCATCGACATTCACCCCGGCGCGACTATCGGACGGTATTTCTTCATTGACCACGGCACCGGCGTCGTTATAGGCGAAACAACGACCATCGGCGAGCATGTGAAGCTCTATCAGGGCGTCACGCTCGGCGCGAAGAGCTTTGAGCTCGATGAAAGCGGCAACCCGGTCAAGGGCATCAAGCGTCACCCGGATATCGGAAACCATGTGATCGTCTACTCCGGTGCCACCATTCTCGGCGGCAATACGCACATCGGTGACAACTGCGTCATCGGCGGCAACGTATGGCTCACCCATTCCGTAGAACCCGGCCGCACCGTCCTAGCCGCCGAAGAGCGCCGCACGAAGATAGTGTAAACAGCCTTTTTCTCCTCCATCTTTGCATATTGACGTCAACCGCCCCGATTTACCGCTGAAGCGGTAAATCGGGGCAGTCCGTTTAGGGAACCTCTGATTTAATCGGAACATTGAAAAAAGTTCTGAGTATGGTATA
>CAVGGQ010000011.1:0-36438 GCA_963628785.1 Oscillospiraceae bacterium
GCTCCGCCTTTTTTGAACCTCGGGCATAGCCCGAGGTTTTCTGGGTTATAAAAAAGCTCCTTTCCCGGGATGAACGGGAAAGGAGCTTTTATTGTTGATCGTTCAGGGTTTTATTTTTCGGAGCAGGGGGAGGAGGACTCCGCCTACGGCGTTGCCGAGGGTCATGACGAGCAGATAGAGGAAGGTCTTTCCGCTCCAGGTACCCGCAACGGAGAAATAGAACATGTTCGCGACGCAGTGCTCAAAACCGCAGAGGATGAACACCATAACACCGAAGAACAGCGAAAGATATTTGCCGAGCTCGTGGGGGTTCTTGTTGAAGCCTTCCACGGCGATATAGATGAGAATGTTGCAGAAAACAGCCAAGATGAAAATGCTCAAAAGTCCGTCATTGAGCTTCGTATTGCTGAGCGCCGCAGCCTTTTCCGCAAGGGCCGGGCCGACGCGCGTGGCGCGGAGCGCCTGCGCGGACAGCCAGGTGCCGGCGAGGTTTCCGAGCCAAATGAACGGCAGATCCAGAGCGTAGTTCTTGTCCTTATCGAACACATAGCACACTTTGCCGGTAAAGAGATGCATGCCGAGCGTGCAGATGGTAAAGAGTCCGACTGTGAAGAGCATGGATCCGAGCACCTTGTTGTCGAGCGAGAGGAACACCGTTCCGCCGAGCGCGACGGAGATGCCCGCGAGGACGCCGGATACGAAAACCGCTAAGCGCTTTTTCATTTGTCAGCCCTCTTTGCCGCTTCGACCACATGGCTCACGAGCACGCTTGTCGTGACGCTGCCGACACCGCCGGGTACCGGCGTGATGGCATCGACGATGGGTTCGGCCTCTTCAAAACGAACATCGCCGCAAAGCTTCTGCGTTTCCTCGTTGAAGTGGATGCCGACATCGATGACGGTCTGGCCTTCGCGCACGGAATCGGCACCGACGCTGCGCATCTGTCCGGCGCAGACGATGAGGATGTCCGCTTCGCGGGCGATGGACGGCGTGTTGACGGTCTTGGTGTGGCAGACCGTGACGGTGGCGTTCTTGTGCATGAGCATCAGAGCGGCAGGACGGCCGACCACGAGGCTGCGGCCGATGACGACGGCGCGCTTGCAGGTGCAGTTCACACCGTAGTAGTCGAGGATCTCCATGGCTGCCTGTGCGGTGCAGGGCGGGAAGCCGAGCTTCGTGTTCGTGAACACGCCGGCGAGAGAGCCGTCCGTGCAGCCGTCAACATCCTTGGAGGGGGCGAGCATCTGACGGGCGCGTTCGCCGTCGAGATGCTTCGGCAGTGGGCGGAACATCAGGATGCCGTGGACGGCATCGTCTTTGTTCAAACCGTCGAGCGTGCTGAAGAACGTGTCGCTGTCCACATCGGCGGGCAGGACGACATTCTTTACCGCAACACCTACGGCGGCGCAGCGCTTCATGGCACCGCGTTCGTAGCTCAGATCGTCATCACGCTCGCCGACGCGGAGAATGGCGAGGGTCGGCTCAATGCCGCGCTCCTTGAGAGCGGTGACGTCTGCGATCATTTTTTCATTGATGGCTGCCGCAACGGGCGCGCCTTTCAATACATTTGCTGCCATCAGCAGAACCTCCCGTAAACATCTTGGAAAATCGTATCGGCCAGGGCGCCGTACTGCTCGATGAGCGCATCGACGCGCGCGTTGACCTTGCCGGCGTACTCGCGGTCCTGCATGGCGGCGGTATTGACGCGCACGTTCATGGCAGCGCCGTAGAGCGCGGCGCGGCTCATGGCAGCGCCGGTGGCGGCATCGGAGATAGCAAGCTTGCTGCCCATGTCGGCAAAGCCGCGGAGCAGGTCGAGCGTTTTGGCGCTCAGCTCCATGATCTCCATCGGAGGCGCGGCGGCGGCGCGCAGGCAGTTTTCCATGACTTCCGCACGCGTCGGATTGTCCTTCGGTATGCCGTAGGCCTTGGAGAGCGGCTCAAAGGCTTCGGCGTCCTTGCCGACGCAGGCGAGCAGTTCTTCGCGCAGCGTCTGCGCCTGGGTCATGAGCTCCCGGATGATGGGCTCGACATCGGCGTACTTCTTCTTGCCTACGGTGAGTTCACCCACCATATCACCGAGCGCTGCACCGAGCGCTCCGGCGAGAGCACTCGCTCCGCCGCCGCCGGGAACGGCGGCTTTGGAGGCGAGAGCTTCGCTGAATTCTTTTACGCTTTTGTTTATCATAGGATCAGAACAGACCGGAGATGACGCCGTTTTCGTCCACATCGATCTTCTCGGCAGCGGGGACCTTGGGCAGACCGGGCATGGTCATGATGTCGCCCGTGAGAGCAACGATGAAGCCGGCGCCGGCGGAGACCTTCAGGTTGCGGACGCTGACGGTGAAGCCCTTCGGAGCGCCGAGCTTGGTCGGGTCATCCGAGAAGCTGTACTGCGTCTTCGCCATGCAGATGGGCATGTTGCCGAAGCCGAGAGCCTCGAGCTGCTGGAGCTGCTTGGGGGCGTTGCCGACGAGCTGCACGCCGTCGGCGTGGTAGATCTTCGTGCAGATGGCGTTGAGCTTCTCCATGATGGACATGTCGGACTCGTAGCAGAAGTGGAAATCGTTCGGCTCTTCGCACAGACGGACAACTTCCTTCGCGAGAGCGATGCCGCCTTCGCCGCCCTTGGCCCACACTTCGCTGAGTGCAACATTGACGCTGAGCTCGCGGCACTTCTCCTCGACGAGGTCGAGCTCCGCCTTGGTGTCGGTCGGAAATGCGTTGATGGCAACGACGCAGGGCAGGCCGTAGACGTTCTTGATGTTGGAAACATGCTGCAGGAGGTTCGGCAGACCCTTTTCGAGTGCTTCGAGGTTCTCGTGGTTCAGCTCCGCCTTGGGCACGCCGCCGTGGAATTTGAGGGCACGGACGGTGGCAACGATGACGACCGCGGAGGGCTTGAGACCACCCATGCGGCACTTGATGTCGAGGAACTTCTCGGCGCCGAGGTCGGCGGCGAAGCCGGCTTCCGTGACGACATAGTCACCGAGCTTGAGAGCCATGCGGGTGGCAGTGATGGAGTTGCAGCCGTGGGCGATGTTCGCGAACGGTCCGCCGTGGACGAAAGCAGGGGTGCCTTCGAGCGTCTGCACGAGGTTGGGCTTAAGAGCGTCCTTGAGGAGGGCGGTCATAGCGCCTTCAGCCTTGAGGTCGTGCGCGGTGACGGGCTTTCCGTCATAGGTGTAGCCGACGATGATGCGACCGAGGCGGGCCTTGAGGTCCATGACATCGGAAGCGAGGCAGAACACTGCCATGACTTCGGATGCGACTGTGATGTCGAAGCCGTCCTCGCGGGGCACACCGTGCGCCTTGCCGCCGAGGCCGTCGACGATGTTGCGCAGCTGACGGTCGTTCATGTCGACCGCGCGGCGCCAGGTGATCTGCTTGGGATCGATGCCGAGCGCGTTGCCCTGCTGGATATGGTTATCGAGCATGGCGGCAAGCAGGTTGTTCGCAGCGCCGATGGCATGGAAGTCGCCGGTGAAGTGGAGGTTGATATCCTCCATGGGGACGACCTGGGCGTAACCGCCGCCAGCCGCACCGCCCTTCACGCCGAACACGGGCCCCAGTGAAGGCTCGCGCAGCGCGAGGATAACGTTCTTGTCGATCTTGCGGAGACCGTCGGCGAGGCCGACAGATGTCGTGGTCTTGCCTTCGCCCGCCGGAGTGGGGGTAATGGCGGTGACAAGGATCAGCTTGCCGTCCGGATCATTGGCCTTATCTTTGAGAAGATTGAAGTCGACTTTGGCTTTGTAGTTGCCGTACTGCTCCAGATACTTCTCGTCGACGCCCGCCGTTTCGGCGATGACGCGAATGTGCTTTTTTTCGCACTTCTGGGCGATCTCGATGTCGGATTTGTAGGACATAACTTTTTTCCTCCTTTGATATCTATGCTAATTCCCTTAGCTTTTGTATCAGCAAACAAATTATTTCACAAAGTTTACTGCAATATCATCACTAAAAATGTGTATTTTTATCAATAATGGATTTATGGCAATACCGCATAATTTGGAAAGAGTGATTTGCTGGAGCAAAATTTCCGCATAACGCCGCAGAGGATATTGTGCGGTATTGCCTTAGCGTTTTGGTCAGCGAAGACCTGCCGCCTCCAGAAGAGCGGGTATCTTGGATTCCCAGCCAAGCGTCATGATATGGACGCCGCTGCAGTAGGGCTTGCACTCGCGGATGATCTTCGCCGCCATGGCAACGCCGGTCTCGCCGGATTTTGCTTTTTCCTTGTCGGCGGCCAGAGCCCGGATCATTTCGTCGGGGACATGGATGCCGGCGACATTGTTGTTCATGAATTTGCACATGCCGGCAGACTTCGGAATGATGATGCCGAGCTGCACGGGCTTGCCGAACTGCTTCGCCTTTTCCATGAAGCTGATGAACTTCTCGCTGTCAAACACAGCCTGAGTCTGGAAATACTCCGCACCGGCCATGACCTTGCGCTCCATCTTGGCGAGCTGCGCATCGACGGAATCGCTGCACGGGGACACGACAGCGCCCTTGGCGAACTTCGGGGCTCCGCCCACGAGCGCGTTGCCGCCGAGATCGACACCCTGCTCAAGCAGAGAAGCGGCATGCAGCAGGGAGACGGAGTCGAGGTCGAACACCGGCTTCGCCTGCGGGTGGTCGCCGAGACGGGTGTGGTCGCCTGTGAGCATCAGGACGTTCTCGATGCCGAACATGGCGGCGCTGAGCAGATCAGACTGCAACGCGATGCGGTTGCGGTCGCGGCAGGCCATCTGGAAAATCGGGTTAAAGCCCGCGTCGAGCAGCGCCTTGCATACGGCCAGGGAGCCGAGACGCATGACGGAGGACTGGTTATCGGTCACGTTGACGGCGGAAACACCGTCAAAATATTTTTTGGCGTCTTCGATCAGTTCTTCGACATGGAAGCCCTTCGGAGGGCCGACCTCGGCAGAGACTACAAACTGGCCTTGCTGAAACAGATCCGTTACTTTCATCGTATTCAACTCCTCAACCTTCGTTATGATTTTGCTTGCATGCCGCGGTCACCTTGTCGGTGGAGTAGTCATGCAGTCTTGTCGGGCAGCGCAGCTCTTCGAGACGGCCGAGCTTTTCGAGCCGGCGGTAGATGCGTTCCCATCCGCAGTCCATTTCGGGATCGACTTCGCACTTGCCGTTTTTCGTGCCGCCGCAGGGGCCGTTGACAAGGCTCTTCGAGCAGGCGGTGATCGGGCAGATGCCGCCGGTCATGTTCAGCCAGCACTCGCCGCACTGACCGCAGTCGTATTCGAGCGGCGTGACGCCCTGGAAACCGGGCAGACGCACGGTATCGCATGCGGCGTACACGGGCTTGGTATCGTAGATCTCCGCAACGGTCTGTACGCCGACGCCGCAGGAGAACACGAGGATCGCGTCCGCCTCGGCGATCGCGTCCGCGCGGCTCTGCAGGCGGAGCTTCAGATTTTCCACATTGCAGACATAGTCGGTCGTGAGAGTGCCGGTCACTTTGCCGGCTTCGGTCAGCTCGCGCTGCAGCTCATCGGCTTCCTTCGTCGGAAACTGCACCTCGCGGCAGCCGTGGCAGGTGAGAATAAAGCACTTGCCGCCGATCAGCGAGAGGATCTCATCTTTGGATTTCAGTTGAGTAATCAGCATATCACTTTTTCGCCTCCATCACAGCCAGCTTGCCCGCACGAATTTTGGTGACCAGAGGGATCTTGGCCGAGCAGATGTATTCGCAGCAGCGGCACTCCATGCAGTCGCGGATGTGTTCGTCGTTGAGTCCCTGCACATTGCCCTCGTCGGCGTACTTTGCGAAGTACAGCGGTTTGAGCTCCATCGGGCAGACATCCACGCAGCGTCCGCAGCGGATGCAGTCGACCGGCGTGGTGTGGTCGGTCTCGATGGCAATGATGCCGTTCGTGCCCTTGATCACCGGTACTTCGGTGGTCTGCAGCGGCGTGCCCATCATGAAGCCGCCCATTTTCACGGTGACATCGCCGTCGGCGGTGTCGCCGCAGTAATCAATGATGTCCTGCACGTTCGTGCCGATGCGGACAATGTAGTTGCCGGGACGGCAGAGCTTCTCGCCCGTTACGGAAACGACACGCTTGACAAGCGGCATGCCGGTACGCAGAGCGTCCGCAATGGCCTTCGAGCTGCTCGCGTTGCTCACGACGGCACCGGCATCGGCGGGCAGGCCACCGCTCGGGACGGAGCGTCCGAGCACGCGCTTGATGAGCATCTTTTCTGCGCCCTGCGGGTATTTCGTGCGCACGACGAGAACTTCGATGTTCTCATACGGTGCGGCCGCGGCACGGATGGCCTCGGCGGCATCGGGCTTGTTGTCCTCGATGACGATGACGCCGCGCGGCGCGTTGACGGCTTTCACCATGGCGCGCAGACCGTAGACGACATCCTCGGGGTACTCGAGCATGACGCGGTGGTCGGAGGTGATGAGCGGCTCGCACTCGCAGCCGTTGATGAGAACGGCGTCGATGGGCTTGCCAGGTTTGAGCTTGACATAGGTCGGGAATCCCGCGCCGCCCATGCCGGTGATGGCCTTGTCGCTGACGACGTCGATAATCTCATCGGGAGTCAGCTCCTCGATCGGCTTGGCCGGCTGCACGGAGCTGTCAATGGTGTCTTTTCCGTCGGAACGGATGACGATGGAGAGCACGCCGGGCCCCTTGATGGGGTGCACACGCGGCTCAATGGCTTCAACGGTGCCGCTCACGCTCGAGTGGACATTGGCACTGATGAAGCCCGCGGCTTCGGCGATGAGCTGACCGACGTTCACATGGTCGCCGACTTGGACGACCGGGGTGGCCGGCTTGCCGGAGTGCATCGAAGTCGGAATGACAACGACTTCCGGCTCGGGAAATTCACGAAGGGAAATGCTCTCCGTGAAGCCCTTGCGCTCGAGAGGATGGACGCCGCCGTAGTAGCCGTCCAGACGGTTCTCGCGGATGGCCTTGACATAGTCCGCAACAAGCTTGTGGCTCACCTTAGAGTAGTCGCGTAGCTGAATGGGACGATGGAGGAACTCCTCCAGACGGCCCTGCTTCTCCAGACGGCGGTAGATGTTTTCCCACGCGCAGTCCTTCTGAGGATCCAGCTCGCATTTGCCGTTTTTCGCGCCGCCGCATTGTCCGTTGACGAGGCTCTTTGAGCAGTCGACGATTGGGCAGATGCCGCCGGTCACGTTCAGATAGCACTGTGCGCACGCGCCGCAGGTCTTCTGCGTGAGCGCCATGCCGTGCTGTCCGATGTAGTTGAGTGTGTCGCTTGCCGCGAACACGGGGAGATCCGTACGGTCGGCCAGCGTCTGAACGCCGAGACCGCAGGATGCGATGAGTACATTTTCCGTTCCTTCCGGAATGAGTCCCTGCAGCGTGCGTTCGGTCTGAACGCTGTTGCAGAGGAAGTCCACCGTTGCAGTTCCGGTAACCGTTTTTCCGAGCTCGCCAGCCAAGGCTGTCAGCTCGGCGGATTCCGGTTCGCCCGCAACAGAAAGTTCCTTAAAACATTTGTTGCAGGTCACGATGAACAGGTTGTCCCTGCCGGAGAGGAGTGTCTCAAGCTCCTCACGGCTCTTCAGTGCAAACTTAGGGTAATTCACCGGATTGTCACCGCCTCGCAAAAATTATGTACTGTAAAACGAAAATAGCACGATTTGTGTCGGATTTCAAGTGCAAAATATTATCGTAACCTGTAGTTGCACCCGGTCACGGTCGGTTGCACCTATCAGTCGTCATACGTTCCGCAGCACAGCGCACAAATCGTTCAGGATGTGGAGGGTGCGCTCATTGTAATGAGAAGGAATGAGCGTGGAGAAATACACGCACCCGTCCTCGGTGGGGAAGTCGAGCCGGACGATGGAGGTATAGATGCGCTCGTTCATTGCCATGATCTCCGGCAGGATGAGGATGCCCTCATCCTTGCGCAGCAGCTGCAGGAGAAACTGCAGATCGCTGCTGATAACGTCGTTTTCCTTCAAAAAGCCCGTGCCCCACAGCCCCCGCATGCGGCCGCCGTTATAGATGAGCAACGGAGAGGAGTTGAGGGCCGAAGAGCCGAGAGAGCTGCTGGTCGCCAGAGGATTCTGCTTGCTGACGAGCGCGACAAGCGGAGATTCCGTCAGCAGAACGGAAGAAATGATCTTGTTCCGCTGCGGCGTAAAGGATACGAGTGCGTCGGCCTTGCGGTTGGCCAGAACGCTGTCGCAGTCGAAGTCCAGAGCGGATGTCAGCTTGAGACTCAGCTCCGAGCTGTGCTCGGTGCGGTACCGGCGCAGGGGCTCGGCGTAGATGGCATAAAGTCCCGTTGCAAGGCACAGACGGATCTCGGGACGGAACGCGCTTTTGGCGTTCTGGATCTCGCTTTGCAGACGGTCGGCATCCGCCACGAGGCGCTCGGCACGCGGGAAAAAGTAATTGCCCGCCATCGTGAGTGTGGCGCCGCTCTGGTTGCGGATGAAGAGTTCGACGCCGAGTTCTTCCTCCAGATTGCAGATGGTTTTGCTTACCGCCTGACGGGACAGATACAATTCTCCCGCCGCCGCTAGGAAGCTGTGGGTGTTTGCCACGGTCAAGAATACGCGAAGCTGTTTTAACTCCATAGGGAACGCTTTTCCTCCTGGTTTTCCGGGGCGGGACCGCACGATGCCGTCCGGAGCGCATTGACGGATCCTGCGGTGCTGCCCTAAAGCGAATCGCACCTCGGCGGAACCGCACATGACAGGGACTGCGGTACTGCCGAAATTTTGTCATATGATCGTGCTTTTGCACACATACGGACGCACAGGGCTTTTGTGCTACTGGGCATTATACCATTATACACTTCAAAGTGCAACAAAAAGTTGCATCAAGTCCATTTAATTCTGCTTGTCTACAAAACGAGAATAATATATACTTTATACGAAAAAAAAGCGTGAAAATTTGTTTTTTAAATCAAACTTGCCAACAGATTATTGGAAAGTGTACACGCTGTTCATTATATTTTCGTAAACAATCGGTTCGCATGGGGAACGCCGAGCCGATGAGTTTATAATTACAGGAGGAATTTTTATGCCCTTTGCTGACAAACCTCAGGTATTTTCCGCAACGCTGAAGACCCTTACCTTCGGAAAAGAAGGCAAGACCGTGTCCCTCGGCGGCGGAAACGTCTACCCGCTCTACTCTTTTGACGGCACCACCTCTCAGGCGAAAGTGGGCATCGAAGTCTCCGATAAGGGATTCGATGCGACCGTCCCCGGCCTCGCTGCGTTCTACGCCGGATGCGAGACCGTTGTTGACCGCGCCAAGAAGGCCGCGACTGCCGAAGGCGTCGACTTTGTCGCTCTCGTGCTCGAGTCTGCCGACCCCAACGGCGATAACGCCTCCGTCGATGACTGCGCCGCTACCGCCAAGGCCGTGTGCGATGCCATTGACAAGCCCCTCGTTGTTATGGGCTGCAAGAACATGGAAAAGGACACCGAGCTTTTCGTGAAAGTGTCCGATGTCCTTCGCGGTGAAAACGCTCTGTTCCTCTCCTGCAAGGAAGAAAACTACAAGACGGTCGGTGCGTCCGTTGTTCTCGCCGGAGGTCAGAATGTCGGCGGCGAGTCTGCCGTTGACATCAACCTCGCCAAACAGCTCAACGTTCTGCTCTCCCAGATGGGCATCCCCATGGACAAGGTCGTTATGAACCTCGGCCAGGCGGCTGCGGGCTACGGCTTTGAGTACCTTGCCTCCACCGTCGAGCGTGTTAAGGACGCCGCTCTCAAGCAGAACGATGCAGCTCTCCAGATGCCTGTCATCACTCCGCTCGCGAGCGATTGCTGGGGCGTGAAGGAAGCCATGCTGGAAGAGGCCGATGCGCCGACCTGGGGCTCCAGAGAAGAGCGCGGCATCCAGATGGAGATCACCACCGCTTCCGCGGTCATCGCCAGCGGCAGCGACGCTGTCATCCTTCGTCACCCCGAGTCCGTCAAAACCATTTCCGAGCTTGTCTCGGCGCTTGCATAAGGAGGTATCGTGTTATGGCACTGAAAGGTCTTGACATTTTCAAACTCTCCCCGAAGACGAACTGCAAGGACTGCGGCTGCCCCACCTGCATGGCTTTCTGCATGAAGGTCGCTCAGGGTGCTCTGCCTCTTGACAAATGCCCGCACTTCTCCGCCGAAGCGCTTGCGAAGCTCTCCGATCAGACCGCACCTCCGATGAAGACCATCAAGGTCGGCGATTACACTCTCGGCAGCGAGACCGTTATGTTCCGCCACGACAAGACGTTCGTTTCCCGCAGCCTGTACGCCATTGCTCTGTGCGATAAGCTGGATGATGCCGAGGCGGAGCGCCGCCTGGCCAATCTGAAGGTCGTTGACTACGAGCGTATCGGCGAGCGTATGCGTGCGGAGATGATCCGCATCAACCATTGCGCAGACGGCGACGAGGCCAAGTTCCTTGAGCTCGTCGGCAAGGCGAAGGACGCCGCCGACGGCCGCGCCCTCATCCTCACCGTTTCCGATGAAGTTCTCGCCGCCAAGGCGCTCGAGCTCGTCAAGGGTACGCCCGTTATCCTCAACGGCGCCAATGAATCCAACTACGAAGCCATGAGCAAGCTGGCCACCGAGGCCGGCGCCGTGCTCGGTGTTTCCGCCGTCAGCCTCGATGCTCTGCATGACACCGTCTCGAAGCTTGAAGGCCTCGGCAACAAGAACCTCATTCTCAGCGTTTCCAAGGCATCCGTCAAAGAAGCCTTCGGTGAGACCGTCCGCATCCGCCGCGCCGCTCTCAAGAACGAGGATCGCACCTTCGGTTATCCCTCGCTCGTTGACACTTCCGCGCTTGCGCCGGGCAACAGCCACCTGCAGTGCGCTCTGGCTGCCGTGTTCACCGCACGCTACGGTTCCGTAATCGTCATGGACGACATGGACTACGCCAAGGCGCTCCCGCTGTACGGCCTGCGTCAGAACATCTTCACCGACCCCCAGAAGCCGATGAAGGTTGCCCCCGGCGTCTACCCGCTCAACGGCGCCGACGAGAATGCCATCTGCGCCACGACCGTCGACTTCGCACTTACCTACTTCGTCGTTTCCGGCGAAATGGAGCGCAGCGGTGTGCCTCTGAACCTGCTCATCTCCGATGCAGGCGGCTACTCCGTCCTGACCGCATGGGCTGCCGGCAAGCTCTCCGCCTCCTCCATCGCCCGCTTCATCCAGGAGCAGGGCATTGAAGAGAAGATCAAGAGCCGCACGCTTCTCATCCCCGGCAAGGTTGCCGTTCTCAAGGGCGAGCTGGAAGCCAAACTCCCCGGCTGGACGATCGTCGTATCCCCCAACGAGGCTGTCGAGCTCGTCAAGTTCCTGCGCGAGTACGCCGGCAAATAATTTTACGCGCTTAGACGCCGCGCAATATCGGCCGATCCGCAAACGGTATTGTGCGGTGTCTTTGGAATACCCGAACTATTTTTAAAGGAGAAATCACAATGGGCAAATTCATCACGATCGGCGAGAGAATTCACTGCATTTCCCCCGTCATCCGCGCCGCCATGGCGAACCGCGACCCCGTCCCCATTCTGCAGCGTGCCGAAGAGCAGCTCAAAGCCGGCGCCGATTACCTTGACGTCAACATCGGGCCTGCCGAGTCTGACGGCGAAGAGCTCATGAAGTGGGCTGTCCAGCTCATTCAGTCCAACTTTGATAATGTTCCTCTGGCACTTGACACGGCCAACCAGAAGGCGATCGAAGCCGGTATTTCCGTCTACAACCGCTCCAAGGGCAAGCCCATCGTCAACTCTGCCGACGCCGGCGACCGTATCTCCAACATTGACCTCGCCGCTGCGAACGACGCCATCGTCATCGCTCTCTGCTCCAAGCAGGGCGTTCCGGCCGATGTCGAAGAGCGCATGAACTACCTCATGGAGCTTCTTGAACGCGGCCTCAGCCTCGGCATGGACTCCGATGACATGTGGTTCGATCCTCTGTTCATCGTCATCAAGGGCATGCAGGACAAGCTCGGCGATGTTCTCGAAGCCATCCGTCAGTTCACGGAGCAGGGCTTCAAGACCACCGGCGGTCTGAGCAACGTCTCCAACGGCATGCCGAAGGACGTCCGCCCGATCATGGACTCCGCTATGATCGCCATGGCCATGCAGGCCGGTCTTTCCAGCGCGATCATCAACCCCTGCAGCAAGCGCATGATGGACACCATCAAGTCCTGCGACATCATCAAGAACAATATGCTTTACGCTGACTCCTACCTGGAGCTCTAATGCCGATGCCCGATAACGGAGCGGCGGAAAACATCCGCTGCCGTTGGGTATTTGTATAAAGTAAAGGGAGATTCAGTATTACATCGGAGGATGACATACGAATGAGCGAAGAATTCAAATCCACTACCGTGGAGCAGATGGAAGAAGATTCCGCATGTCTGCATGAAACTGCCGTAAAAGTCGGTATCGATATTTGGTCCGACCGAGTGAAAACTCAAACGCCGCACTGCGGCTTCGGCGAAAAGGGCGTCTGCTGCCGTATCTGCGCAATGGGCCCCTGTCGCATCACTCCCAAGGCCCCGAAGGGCATCTGCGGTGCGACCGCAGACACCATTGCGGGCCGCAACTACCTGCGTATGGCCGCCGGCGGCGCTGCCACCCACTCCGACCACGGCCGTGAGTGTGTCCGCAAGGTCCTGGAGTCCAGCGAGGACGGCTACTACCACGTCACCGACGCCAACAAGCTGCTGAAACTTGCCAAAGAATGGGGCGTCGAGACCGAAGGCCGCGACATTTATGACATTGCCCATGAGACCGCTCTCATCGGCCTCAACGAGTACGGCAAGGTCGACGGCTACCAAAACTGGATCAGCCGCGCGACGGAAGAGCGCCGCAAGACATGGGAAGAGCAGGACATTCTCCCCCGTGCCGTTGACCGCGAAGTCGTCACCGCGATGCACATGACCCACATGGGCTGCACCGCCGATCCCGAAGCTCTGGTTCGCCAGTCCCTGCGCTGCGGCATGGCCGACGGCTGGGGCGGCTCCATGGCCGGCACCGAGTTCAGCGATATCGCCTACGGCACCCCGATGCCGAAGGAGACCGAAGGCAACCTCGGCGTTCTCGAGAAGGACATGGTCAACATCGTCTGCCATGGCCACGATCCCGCCGTTTCCGAAATGATCGTGCTGCTCTCCGAAGACAAGGAGATGCTCAAGTATGCACGCAGCTTCGGCGCGAAGGGCATCAACATTGTCGGTATGTGCTGCACCGCGAACGAGATCGCCATGCGCCACGGCATCCGTATGGCCGGCAACTTCCTGCAGCAGGAGAACGCTCTCCTGACCGGCGTTGTCGAAGCCATTGTCGTTGACGTACAGTGCATTTTCCCGAACCTCGGGCCTCTCAGCGAGTGTTTCCACACCAAGTTCTACACCACTTCCCCCATTGCCCGCATCCCCGGCAGCACCTATCTGCCCATCACCAGCGAGAATGCCGGCGAAGTCGCCCGCAAGATCGTTATGGAAGCCTGCGAAAACTTCCAGAACCGTGATGAGAGCAAGATCTTTATCCCCGAACACAAGCATAAAGCCACCGTCGGCTATTCCTGCGAAGGCATTAAGAGCCGTCTCGACACCGTCACCAACAGCCACCTCGACGAGCTGGACACCTACAAGCCCCTCATCGAGTGCGTCCGCTCCGGTGTTATCCGCGGCGCCGTGGCTATGGTCGGCTGCAACAACCCGAAGGTTCGTCCCGACTACTCCCACATTGAGATCATGAAGAAGCTCATCGAGAACGACATCATCGTCGTGTCCACCGGCTGCGCCGCTCAGGCTGCTTCCAAGGCCGGCCTCCTCGATAAGAGAGCCAAGGTCCTCTGCGGTGAGGGTCTGCGCCGTGTCTGCACGCTCGCGGACATCCCGCCCGTGCTGCACATGGGTTCCTGCGTTGACATCAGCCGTATGATGCTCCTCGTCACCGACATTGCGAAGGACTGGGGCATCGATACCACACAGCTTCCGGTCGTCGGCTGTGCTCCCGAATGGATGAGCGAAAAGGCCGTCTCCATCGCCAACTACGTCGTTGCCACCGGCATCACCACCTATCTCGGCATCGATCCGCTCGTGAGCGGCTCCGCCAAGATGATGGAACTCATCACCGAGGGCACCAAAGACATGGTCGGCGCCGGTTATGTGATCGACACCGACCCCGATGCGCTCGTCAAGAAGATTATTGACGGCATCGAGGCCAAGCGCGCAGCGCTGGGTATCTGAGCATGAAAATCGCGGTTACCGGAAAAGGCGGCGTGGGCAAAACCACATTTTCCGCCGTTCTTGCCCGCCTGTATGCGGACGAAGGTCACGAAGTTCTCTGCGCCGACGTAGATCCGGATGCCAATCTCGGTCTCGCACTCGGCTTCTCCGAAGAGGAGCTTTCGAAGATCACGCCCATCTCCGAAATGAAGGAAATGATCCGTGAGCGCACGGAAGCGGATCAGTTTGAGAAGTTCTTCAAAATCAATCCCAAGGTAGACGACCTGCCGGATATGCTCTCGCGAGAGATCAACGGCGTGAAGCTGCTGCTGATGGGAACGGTGAAGACCGGCGGCGGCGGGTGCGTATGCCCCGAGCACGTCATTCTCAAGCGCATCCTCTCCCACCTCATTGTGGGACGCGATGATGTCGTCATCATGGACATGGAAGCCGGTCTCGAGCATCTCGCCCGCGGCACGACAAGTCTGGTGGATCAGTTTATCGTCGTTGTGGAGCCCGGCGCGCGCAGCATTCAGACCTACCACAGCGTGCAGCGGCTGGCCGCCGATCTCGGCGTATACCGGGTGTCGGTCGTCGGCAACAAGGTACGCGATGTGGCGGATGAAGAATTCATTCGCTCGCAGGTACCGGAAGAAGATCTGCTCGGCATCATCCATTACAGCGGAGATGTTTCGGATGCAGACCGCCGGTGCATGTCCCCCTACGACATTGCCCCCGGAACCGTAGAAGAGATCCGTGCAATCAAAAATAAGATTGACTCTACCGCAGCAGCGGAAACCGACAGGAGGAATTAAGCGTGAGACGCTTATTTGACAGAGTATTCAGCGGCAACGACGAGATGTACGCCAAGGCAGCCCATGATCTTGATGAGGCCATTGCCAAATACGGCGTGGATCATCCCGTATCGTTCCCCGATACCGCGTATAACTGCGCTATCATTCTGCAGTATACCGGCATCAAAGTTACCACCCTCGCGGATCTGAAGAAGGCTATGGACGGCCCGATCAAGGAGTTCATGACCCGCGAGCAGCGCACCCATGATATTTTCACCTCCGGCTTTGCCACCGCGATGGCCGCTCAGGTCATTGAGGCCTGCAAGTATGTTGAGGATACCGCTCCCTACCACGGCGAGTATCACGGTCACATGACCGATGCCGAGGTTCGTGAGCTCGGCCTCCCGCTCGTTACGCGCGACATTCCCGGCTTCGTCGTGCTCATCGGGCCTGCTCCCTCCGACGAGGAAGCACGCGACACCATCAAGGGATATCAGTCCCGCGGTATCTTCGTGTTCCTGATCGGCGGCATCATCGATCAGGCCAAGCGCATGGGCATCTCCATGGGCTTCAAGGTCCGTATCGTTGAGGTTGGCCCCGACATCTGGTGCGCCGCGCACATCGTTGACCTCGTCATGCGCGCCGCCATGATTTTCGGCAACGTTCAGCCTCTCGACTACTGGGGCATGAACACCTACACCCTCGAGCGTATCTTCGCCTTCGTCAATGCTTACGCGCCCGTCAACGACATTACCGTCGCCGCCGGCGCCTGCTGCATCGGCCTCGGCTTCCCCGTCATCACCAACGATCACGACGATATGTGGGTCGTTCCCAAGAGCCTGCTCATCGCCGACAACACCAAGGACTGGATCGAGACCTCTCTCGAAGCCCGCGATGTTAAGATCAAGGTCACCCAGATGGATATCCCCATTTCCTTCAACACCGCATTCGAAGGCGAGATCATTCGCCGCGGCGATATGCAGTTTGAAGCCTACGGTAGCCGTACCGACTGCTTCGAGCTTGTGCAGATGAAGGATCCGCGCGACATCGAGGATCACAAGATCACCGTGATCGGCCCCGATTTCGACACCTTCCCCGAGGGCTCTTCCATCCAGCTCAGCTACATCGCCGAGGTCGGCGGCAAGACCATGCAGTCCGACTTTGAGTCCGTTTTCGAGCGCAAGTTCCACTCCTGGATCAACTGCCTCGAGGGCGTTATGCACACCGGCCAGCGTGATCAGATCCGTGTCCGTATTTCCAAGGCTGCTTTCAACGAAGGCTTCCGCGCCAAGCACATCGGCGAGGTCCTCTATGCCAAGCTGAAGAGCGAATACGACACCGTCATTGACAAGTGCCAGATCACCGTTATCACCGATCCCGCAGAGTGCACCCGTCTGCGTCATGAGCTCGCCGTTCCCGTGTACAACAAGCGCGACGAGCGCCTTGCCTCCCTCACCGACGAGGCCGCGGATGTGTTCTACACCTGCACCATGTGCCAGTCCTTCTCCCCGTCCCACGTCTGCATCGTTACGCCGGAACGTCTCGGCCTCTGCGGCGCCGTGTCGTGGCTCGATGCGAAGGCTACCAACCAGCTCAACCCGAACGGTCCCTGCCAGATCGTTTCCAAGGAAGGCTGCGTCGACGAACAGATCGGCATTTGGCCGGATGTCAACCGTGCCGTCAAGGAATACTCTCAGGGTCACCTCGAGGCCGTGACGCTCTACTCCCTCTTCCAGGATCCTATGACCTCCTGCGGCTGCTTCGAATGCATCTGCGGCATGGAACCCTCCACGATGGGCGTTGTGATCGTCAACCGCGAGTACGCCGGCTCCACCCCGCTCGGCATGTCGTTTGCAGAGCTCGCCTCCATGACCGGCGGCGGTCAGCAGACCCCGGGCTTCATGGGCCACGGCAAGCACTTCATCGCTTCCAAGAAGTTCATGCGCGCTGAGGGTGGCATTGCCCGTATCGTGTGGATGCCTTCCAAGTTGAAGGACGAAGTCCGCACCAATCTCGACAAGAGTGCCTTCGAGCTCTACGGCATTGAGAACTTCACCGATATGATCTGCGACGAGACGGTCGCCGCCACCGCAGACGATCTGGAAGCCATGATCAATTTCCTCACCGAGAAGGGTCACCCCGTCTTCGGTCTCGATCCGTTTGACATCTGATCTTTAGGGCAACACCGCACAATGTCGTCTGCGGCGCTGCTTTAGATCTCATATTCCAAGCACTTACCGGCCGGAAAGAGATTGTCGGGCCTCCGGCACTCTTTCCGCCGGTTTTCTTTTTCGGAAGCACATGTGCTCCCTCTTTTCTTATTCTCCGAATCATGCTATAATATAAAGGTATGATTTTATTAAGAAGTGGTATATCGATATGACAATGAACGAATTCTGCGAAAAAATGACCGAGGTCGGGTATATCTACGATAATACGCTTGCTACCTCTCTCTATGTCGCGCTGCAGCTTGGCCGTCCGCTTCTGGTGGAGGGCGCTGCCGGTGTAGGCAAAACGGAGATCGCAAAGGTCATGTCCTCGGTGCTCGGACGGGAACTTGTCCGTCTGCAGTGCTACACCGGTCTGGACGAGAGCAAGAGCTTATATGAGTGGAACTATCAGAAGCAGCTTCTCTCCATCCAGGTGAACATGGGGCAAAAGGAAAGCGATGAGCTGACGCGCTCGCTCTTCAGTGAGGAGTATCTTCTCGAGCGTCCGCTTCTCAAGTCCATCCGCTCCGAAAAGCCGGTGGTCCTTTTAATTGATGAGATCGACAAGGCCGATGAGGAATTTGAGGCCTTTTTACTCGAGCTTCTCTCGGATATGCAGGTCTCCATTCCGGAGATCGGCACGGTTCGGGCGAAAAGTCTCCCCTTTATCGTGCTCACCTCGAACCGCGTTCGTCCGCTTTCGGACGCACTGCGGCGGCGGTGTGCCTATGTGTACATTCAATATCCCGATGCGGAGAAGGAGCTTGCCATTGTGCGTTCCCGTCTGCCGCATGTAGACGAGCGCCTCGCGGTGCAGGTCGTCGGTGCGGTGCAGAAGCTCCGCGCGAACGACGCCATCCTCAAAAAGCCCTCTATTGCGGAAACGCTCGACTGGGCGGAGGCTCTCGACGCGCTCGGCGTGCGCGACCTTACGCCGGAGCTGCTGCGCGACACCTTGGGATTCGTCCTCAAGAACAGCGAGGACATTCTCGCCGCCGAGGAACTCCTCGCCGAAAAGGCGGAAACAGAGGAGCACGCGTGCGGCAGTGAATGCGGCTGCGGTCACCACCATCACCATCACGACAAATGACGGACTTTACGGTTTATTTGGAAAAGCTCTCCCTCTTCGGAAGCCTTCTTCGGAAAGATGGGCTGGATGTAACGCCGCGCGAAACGGAGGATGCCTGCCGTGCTCTCTTCGCCGTCGGCATGGAGAGCCGCGAGACCGTAAAGGCTGCGCTCGGCACGGTGTATGCACATTCCGCAGAAGATCTTGAGCGGTTCGGGAAAGTGTTCGACGGATTTTTTCTCTCGGAGGAAAAGATCCTCTCGCTCGATAAAAAGCACCGCGAGCAGGAGCTTTCACAGGCACAGGCGCGTGAGCAGGCAGAACGGGATCTGCAGAGCCAAGACGGCAGCTCGGAGTACTCCGAGGCACAGAAGGACGCCTTTGCGTCTTTGCCAGAGGAAGAAAAGGAGCGTCTGCTCGGTCTGAAAGAGAAATACACCGGTGAGGGCTCCCGCAATCCGGAGCTCTACGGGAACTTTATCCATTCGATCTTTTCCCGCTCCATTCTCGAGCGCCAGATGCAGATGGAGGATGCCGCTCTCGGCGGCACGGCGAAGGATCCCGAGCTCGGGCTGATGTTCCGCGACATTACCGCCTTTGAAGACCGCGAGATCCCCAAAGCCGTTTCCTACATTCGAAGCATCGCCGGGCAGATCAACGGCGAGCTGACGCGCCGCCGCGCGCGAGGCGGTCACACCGGCGTCATCGATTTTCGCCGCACCATCCGTGCGGGGCTTGAGACGGGCGGTTCCCTTTACCGCCTGTATTACCGGAAAAAGCGCACTGCGAAACGGCAGTTTGTCGTGCTGTGCGATGTCTCCGGCTCAATGCTCCAGTTTTCGGAGTTTATGCTCCGCTTTATCCAGTCGCTGCACACCGTTTCGGACTATTCGCGCATTTTCCTCTTTTCGGAGGAGATGATCGAAGCGGATCCCTTTGAGCTGCACGACATGGATCGGTTCCGCGACTATGTGAAGCGCTCGGGCATATTCGGGCGCGGCACCGACCTCGGCGGTGCGCTCCGTGCGCTCAATGCGATGCGGCCCGCGGTACTTAATTCGTCCACGCTTTTGCTCATCATTTCCGACACCAAAACGGTGGACCGTGCCGGTGCGGAACGCGAGCTTCTCCGCGCCGGAAAAAGCGTCGGGAAAATGTTTTTCCTCAACCCCATCCCCGAGCGGAAATGGCAGTACATTCAAAGCGTACGCTCGGCCATGAAAATCTGTCCGATGATCCCCTGCAGCACGCTCGACGAGCTTGGCGCAGCCTGCCGGAGAATTGCATCTATATAAAGGCAACACCGCACAATGTCGTCTGCGGCGCTTTGCGGAAATTTTGCTCACAAACCGCTCTTGCCGAATTATGCAGTATTGCCTAAAATCATCTCATAAAGGAGCCATGCGATATGATGAATCCCTTTCACCGTGTAACACCCGAAGCTCTGCTCTCCCATATGGCAGAGCATAACAAGAATCATCTCCGCGAGCTGGAGGATTTGGCCGCCGGTCTCGAGGGCGAGACGAAGGACAATGTGCTCTCCGCCATCGAACATTTCCGTCAAGGCAACGAGAAGCTGGATGCAGCGGTGGCACTTCTGAAAAAGGAGTAATAACTATGTGTCTCTCTACTGCGTATCTGAACGAAAAGAAGGAAGAAAACATCGCCGCGCGCTATGTTGCGCAGGTGCGTGTTGACGGAAACGAGCTGGTACTCACCGATGTTATGGGCTATGAGACCCGCATTCCGGGTATTCTGCAAAGCGCCGATCTCACCGGCGGTACGCTGATCATAGGAGCAAAGCCCGATGCTGTACGAAGTCATTCGTAAGATAGGAAACGACCGAGCAGCTGACATTCTATATTCTGACAGAAATTGATTGAGGACATATTATGACACAGACGATTGCACTCGCCGGCAAAGGCGGCGTAGGAAAAACGACCATCACCGGCATGCTCATCCAGTACCTGTGTGCCAAGAAGAACGGTGCCGTGCTGGCCGTGGATGCCGACGCAAACTCCAATCTCAATGAAGTGCTCGGCGTCGAGGTGGAAAGCACGCTCGGCGACATCCGCGAGGAAATGGCACGCGCCGAAATGAGCGCCGTGAACCCCATCCCCGCGGGTATGACCAAGCAGGATTATGCCGAGATGAAGTTCGGCGATGCGCTCGTGGAGGGCGATGATTACGATCTGCTCGTCATGGGACGCACGCAGGGCAAGGGCTGCTACTGCTTTGTAAACGGCATTCTCTCCACGCAGGTCTCCCGCTATGCGGCGAACTACCGCTATGTCGTGGTGGACAACGAAGCCGGTATGGAGCACATCAGCCGCGGTATTCTCCCCGCCATCGACACCGTTATCCTCGTGAGCGATGCCTCCCGCCGCGGCATTCAGGCGGCCGGACGCATTTTTGAACTCACGAAAGAGCTGAAGCTCGGTGCCAAGGAGACAAAGCTCCTTGTAAACCGCGCTCCCGGCGGCTTTCTCTCGGACGGTGTCCGCGAGGAGATCGATAAATTCGGTATGGAACTGCTTGGCGTTCTCCCGCAGGATGACGGCATCTACGCCTTTGACGGCGAAGGCCGCCCGACCTCCGAGCTTCCCGCCGACAATGCGTTCCGCAAAGCGCTGTACGAAGCTCTCGACAAAATGAATTTTTAACTTGGAGTGAATTGAAGATATGGCAACTGTCACATTCCGCTTCTCCAACGGCCAAACGATATCCGCCGAAACTTTCGGCGGAGAGCACCTGCTTGATCTTGCGCAGCGTGTCGGTGTTGCCATCGATGCTCCTTGCTCCGGCAACGGCACCTGCGGCAAATGCCGCGTGCGGCTTGTCAGCGGCGAGTTGGATTCCGCGCCCACGCGCCATATTTCCGCAGAGGATCATGCGCAGGGCTGGCGTCTTGCCTGCGGCAGCACCCCGATCGGGGATGTTGTGGTAGAGGTGCCGGACACGGCTTCCGCTTTCCGCACCGGCATCCGCACGGCCGACCTGAACGACCCCACCGTGCGCACGGCATTTGATGGCGTGCAGGCGGCGCTGGAAAAAGCCGGTCTCGCCGGCAACCCGCATATTGTGGCCGCAGACCTCACCATGGACGAGCCGACGCTCTCCGATACGCTGCCCGACAACGAGCGTGTGGAGCAGGCGGCCGAAGCGGCGCTCGGTCTGGAGAAAGTCGATATTTCCCTCTACGCCATCAAAAAGATGGCGCAGGTGCTGCGCGACAACGGTTTCCATGTGAAAGCCGTTGCGGAAATGCACGAGGACGGCGCCGAAATTCTGGATCTCCTCTCCCCCGACGATCCGATGCCGGTGTGCGGTCTCGCCATCGATATCGGCACCACGACCGTGACCGGCGTGCTGACCGACCTTACGAACGGCGCGCTCCTCGCGCGAGCTTCCGCCGGCAACGGACAGATTCGCTTCGGCGCGGATGTCATCAACCGCATCATCGAATCCACCCGTGCCGGCGGCAGCGAACGGCTGCGCAAGGCCATCACGACCGAAACGCTCGTTCCGCTCATCCGCACACTCTGCGCGCAGGGCGGCGTTTCGCTCGACCGCATTTACCGCGTGACAGTCGCGGGCAACACGACCATGTCGCACCTGCTGCTCGGGCTCTACTCCGATCCCGTGCGCATGGAGCCTTACATTCCGTCCTTCTTCCGCATCGGGCGCGTGCGCGCGGCGGATGTCATTCCGGGGCTCAATCCGTCTGCCGGACTGCAGCTGGCCCCGAATGGCGGCAGCTATGTCGGCGGTGACATCACCGCGGGCGTGCTGGCGACCGGTCTTTGGAACGATGAGGAGATGACGCTCTTCCTCGATCTCGGCACCAACGGCGAGCTGGTGCTCGGCAACAACGAATTCATGTTCTGCTGCGCCTGCTCTGCGGGCCCGGCCTTTGAGGGCGGCGACATTTCCTGCGGCATGCGCGCGACAGACGGCGCCATTCAGGCGCTTTCCATCGATAAGGAGACCATGGACCCGACGATGAATATCATCGGCAAGCCCGATGAAAAGCCCATCGGTCTGTGCGGCTCCGGTCTTCTGGACACCGTTGCCGAGCTTTTCCTGCGCGGCATTTGCGACGCGCGCGGCAAGTTTGTCCGCGAAGGCAAGCGTGTGGCGCACGATGTGCACGGTATGGGACGGTATATCATCGCCTTCCCGGAGGAATCCGGCAACGGGCGCGAGATCTCCATTACGGAAGTCGACCTTGACAACTTCATCCGCGCGAAGGGTGCCATTTTCTCCGCCATCACACTGCTTCTGCGGCAAATCTCTCTCACGCCGGACGACATCTCCTCCATCCGTATTGCCGGCGGCATCGGCGGCGGCATCAACTTTGAGCACGCCGTGAAGATCGGTCTGCTCCCCGATGTGGACCGCAGCCGCTTTGAATATCTCGGCAACACCTCGCTCGCCGGTGCGTATGCGATGCTTCGCAGCCGCTCCGCCGAGGACAAGGTGCGCGAGCTCGGCGCCAACATGACGTATGTTGAGCTCAGCAATGAGCCGGGTTATATGGATGAGTTCGTATCCGCGTGCTTCCTGCCGCATACGGACCGCCGTCTTTTCCCGTCCGTGGAGGTAGAAAATGGATAAAAGCTCTCTCCCCTACGGATCCGACAACCTGACCGGTCGCCCGCTCGAGCACTATCTGGAACAGTTCCGCGTCTCCGACATTGCCGGCATCGCATCGCGCACCGGCCTGCCGCTCGAGGGAAATACGCTTACCTGCACCATTCTCGGCGAGCAGCGCCGTATCACCTGGCCGGATTTTGCCGACGAAGGCTGGACAGACAAAGACCGTATCCTCGCGCTGCGCTTTCTGATAGACGGAAAGGCACCCGGCGCGAGCAGCAGCTTCCTCACCTACCGCGAGCTGCCGTGGGGCGAAACCTACGACCGCCAGTTCCACGGACGCTGCATCGACCGTCTCGCCGGTACCTACGGCACAAGAGCCGCGGCCTTTTCGGCGGCATGCGAGAAGCTCGGCGGCCGTCCGGTCGGCAAGACCGGGGCGGGCTACGCCATTGAGTTCATGCCCGGCCTCACCGTGCAGTTCCTTCTCTGGGAAGCCGACGAGGATTTCCCCGCCTCCGCGCAGATTCTCTTCTCCGACAACTTTCCCCAAGCCTTCTCCACCGAAGACTGCGTGTATGTATGCGAATACATTCTCAATCGGCTTCGCTGAGAAAAGCTGTTTGGCGCATTGAACACCGAGACCCGCAGCGGTTCGGGAGAGTACGGTCTCCCGAACCGCTGCGGGTCGTTTGTCGATTCCGGAAGAGGCCGAATATCGGCAAAGAAAAATGTACGGGTATACGCGAAAATTTCGGTTGACAAGCGTGTTTTTCGTGGTAAAATATATGAGATTTTGGTAATGACGAAGCAAGCCGTGTTTTCCCGGTCTACAGAGAGAGGGGGAGGCTGAAAGCCCCTTGTCCGGTGCCGCGGCAGCCACTTCCGAACCTCCGTGCGAGGAGCGCGGCGTCCGGCCTGCGTTAACGGGCTCTCAAGATACGGCATTTTGCCGCAATCAGGGTGGTACCGCGTGGAAAGATTTTCCCCGCCCCTGTACTTTCAGGGGCGGGGTGTATTTGTTTTTGGAGGTAAGTATGAAGAAATTCGGACTCAATAAGCTGCGAGAGATGTATCTCTCGTTCTTTGAGACAAAAGGTCATCTGCGTCTGCCCAGCTTCTCCCTGATTCCCCGCAACGATCCCTCGCTGCTGCTCATCAACGCCGGCATGAGTCCCATGAAGACATGGTTCACCGGTGAGGAAGAGCCGCCGCGTCATCGCGTGACGACTTGCCAGAAGTGCATCCGTACGCCAGATATCGAGAACATCGGTAAGACGGCGCGCCACGGCACCTATTTTGAAATGCTCGGCAACTTCTCGTTCGGTGATTATTTCAAGACGGAAGCCATTCACTGGGCGTGGGAGTTCCTTACATCCCCCGACTGGGTGGGCATCGATCCCGACCGCCTTTATCCGAGCGTCTATCTGGACGACGACGAGGCGTGGAACATCTGGCACGATGAGATCGGTATCGCGCCCGAGCGCATTTTCCGCTTTGGCAAGGAAGACAACTTCTGGGAGCACGGCAGCGGCCCGTGCGGCCCCTGCTCCGAGATCTACTACGACCGCGGCGAGAAATACGGCTGCGGCAAGCCCGGCTGCACTGTCGGCTGCGACTGCGACCGCTACATTGAGATCTGGAACATCGTATTCTCGCAGTTCAACAACGACGGTCAGGGCAACTACACCGAGCTCGCGCAGAAAAACATCGACACCGGCATGGGTCTCGAGCGTCTGGCCGTTGTCTGCCAGGACGTAAACTCGCTCTTTGATGTCGACACCGTGATGAACATCACCCATAAGGTGAGCGAGATCACCGGCGCGCATTACGGCGAGACGAACGCTAAGGATGTGTCCCTGCGCATCATCACCGACCACATCCGTTCCTCCACCTTCATGATCTGTGACGGCGTGCTCCCCTCCAACGAGGGCCGCGGCTACGTGCTTCGCCGTCTGCTTCGCCGCGCTGCGCGTCACGGACGCCTTCTCGGCGTGAAGGAGCCCTTCCTCTACAAAGTCTGCGACACGGTCATCCATGAGAACCGCGGCGCATATCCCGAGCTTGCCGAGCGTCAGGAATACATCACCGGCATCATCCGCTCCGAAGAGGAGACCTTTGCCCGCACGATCGACGGCGGCATGGCGATCTTTGCCGATATGCTCGCCGCGCACAAGGCGAAGGGTGAGAGCGTGTTCTCCGGTGCCGATGCCTTCAAGCTGCACGACACCTACGGCTTCCCCATCGACCTTACGAAGGAGATGGCGGCCGACGAGAATATGACCGTGGATGAGGACGCTTTCCGCACGCTCATGAACGAGCAGCGCCGCCGCGCCAAGGAAGCCCGTTCCTCCGATGAGACCGCATGGGCTGGACTCGACCTCGGTCTGGATAATCTTCCGACGAAGTTCACCGGCTATGAGCGTCTGCACGACGACTGCACCATTCTCGCCATCGTGGCCGAGAACGAGCTGCGTCAGTGCGTCGTTTCTGGCGTGAGCGCGAGCATCGTGCTCGATCAGACTCCGTTCTATGCCGAAATGGGCGGTCAGAGTGCCGACCACGGTCTGCTCATTCTCAAGGATGCCGTCTTTGAGGTAAACGATGTGCAAAAGAACAAGGCCGGCAAGGTGCTTCATCACGGCACCATGGTTTCCGGCAACCTTTCCGTCGGCGACAAGGTGAACGCCTGCGTCGACACCGGCCGCCGCAAAGCGATCATGCGCGCTCACAGCGCCACGCATCTGCTGCACAAGGCACTGCGCAGCGTTCTCGGCGACCATGTCCATCAGGCCGGCTCTCTCGTCGAGCCCGACCGTCTGCGTTTTGACTTCACCCACTTCTCCGCCATGAAGCCCGAGGAAATCGCCTCTGTGGAACGCATGGTGAACGAAGCGGTGCTTGAAGGCTTCCCCATCACCGTGAAGGAGCTTCCGATCGCCGAGGCCCGCTCTCTCGGCGCGATGGCGCTCTTCGGAGAGAAGTACGGTGATATCGTCCGCGTTGTGGACATGGGCGACGGCTACTCCGTGGAGTTCTGCGGCGGTACGCATCTCGACAACACCGCAAAGGTCGGCTCTTTCCGCATTGTGAGCGAGTTCTCTGTCGCCAGCGGTGTGCGCCGCATCGAGGCCATCACCGGTCAGGAGACGCTCAAGTTCATCGAGACCAACACGAAGCTTCTTATGACGCTCTCCGAAAAACTCAAGACGAAGCCCGAGGAGCTGCTCGCCCGCGCCGACGCGCGTACCGGAGAGATCCGCGCGCTCAAGCAGGAAATCGAGAAGTTCCGCGGCAAGGAGCTTATCTCCAGCGCCGAAAGCTTCCTTGCAAGCGCCAAGAGCGTGGGGCCGTTCCATGTATTCACCGGCACAGTTCCGGCGGAAAACCCCGATGTTCTGCGCAAGATCGGTGACTTCCTCCGCGACAAGGACGAGAATATCGTCGCCGTGCTCGCCAACGTGCGCGACGGAAAAATCACCTTCCACAGCGTATGCGGCAAGGCGGCGGTCGCCGCCGGCATACGCGCGGGCGATATCATCCGCTCCGTCACCGCCATCTGCGGCGGCAAAGGCGGCGGCAAGCCCGATTCCGCCATGGGCGGCGGCAGTGATGTCATGAAGCTCGACAACGCTCTCGCCACCGTCGACGATTTCGTCAGTAGCAAAATCAAATAATTTTCCGATCTCCGACGGGCTGTCTCTTTGAGGCAGCCCGTTTTTCGCGCAAAATATTTGCAAAAATCGGGGAAATGTAGTATTATACAAGGTGAAAAGTAATTTGAATTTTGAAGGGAGTACTTATTTTATGAACGACTGCCTTTTCTGCAGCATTATTGCCGGGGAGATTACCTCGAATAAGGTCTATGAGGACGAGCATGTGTACGCGTTCCGCGACATCAATCCGCAGGCGCCGACGCACATTCTCGTTGTGCCGAAGGAGCACATCGCCTCTGTCGCAGATCTCACGGAAGAGAATGTTTCTGCGGCCGCTCGCTGCCTTACCGCCGCGGCGAAAATTGCCCGCGAAGAGGGGCTTACCGGCGGCTACCGCGTAGTATCCAACTGCGGCGACGATGCCGGGCAGAGCGTAAAGCATCTCCACTTCCACATTCTCGGCGGCAAGCGCCTCGAGGACAATATGGCGTGACCTTTCGGGTACGGCCTTTTTAATTATGTAAACCGCACAACATTACCCCCGAAAGGAACGATGTCCCGTTGCGCAGAGCGGCCTGGTTCTGCGGCTCGATTTCCGCCGCCGTATTTCTCGCCTTTTACCTGCTGCCGGTAAGCGTGTTGCTGCCGGCGGCGGGTTTTTGCGCTCTTTTGTCGGCTGGGAGCCTTCTTTTCCTGCAGGATAAGGCACGGCTTCGTGCGCATTTGGCGCTGATGGGCGCCGCGCTGGGACTCATGTGTTTTTGGACGCAGGAGCATTTTTCCGCCGCGCCGAGCGATGCGCTTGCGGGAGAAAAGCGCACGATCACCGTCCGCGCGGTGGACTGGCCCGATTTTTATGAGTCCAGCGAGTATGTCACGGTGCGTATTCTCGATGATGATATGCCGGATGTCAAATGCCGCATTGCCGCCTACGATACGGGTGTGTTCACCGATATCACGCCGGGCGATGAGTTTTCCATCCCCGTGAAGCTGCTCTCCGCGCGCGAGCGCAACGGCGAGCAGGTGGACACCTATGCGGCGCAGGGCATTTTTATGCGCGCCACGGCGAAAGGCGAGCCCGAGCGCACGGGTCGGTGGGCTCTCTCGTTTCTCTATGCGCCGAAGTCACTCTGCCGCAGCATCGGAGAGGCGTGCCGCCGCGTGTTTCCCGAGGATGTGCAGCCGTTTCTCACGGCTCTGCTGACCGGCGACAAAACGGATCTTTACGATGACGGCGCACATTACTACACGCTCGCGGATGCGGGTCTTGCCCATGTGGTGGCGGTGTCCGGCATGCACATTGCGTTTTTGATGGGCTTTCTCTTCCTGCTCATCGGACGGCGTCCGTGGGCAACAGCCGTCAGTCTGCCGGTGCTTTTCCTTTTTGCCGCGATGACCGGCTTTACGCCGTCTGTCACCCGCGCCGCTGTCATGCAGGCATTTCTCCTTTCCGCGCCGCTCTTTCACCGCGAGAGCGAAGGCATCACCTCGCTTCTCACGGCGCTGGCGCTCCTTTTGATCCTCAATCCGTCCGCTTGCGCGAGCGTGAGTCTGCAGCTGAGCTTTTCATCGGTGGCGGGCATCCGGCTGCTCTCAGGGCGGCTGTACCGCGGTCTGTGCGAGAGGATTGATGCGCTTCGTGCCGTGCGGCACCGCATTGTACACAGGATCCTCTATTTTACAGCGGGTTCCGTTTCGAGCAGCATCGGTGCTCTTTGCATTTCCGCGCCGCTCACGGCAGTGCACTTCGGCTCTGTGTCGGTCGTGTCGCCGCTTTCCAACATACTCTGTTTGTGGATCGTCTCCGTGCTCTACATCGGCGGCTATCTCATCGTGCTGTTCGGCGCTCTTCTGCCGGGCGTTGCGCCGTTCGCGCGGAGCGTTCTTGCGTGGGGCGTGCGGTATATTTACGCTGTAGCCGGGCTGCTTGCTCGTGTCCCGTGTGCCAATGTCTATGTAAAAAATCCGCTTTTCATTGTGTGGCTCGCGCTCGTGTATGTGTTTTTCTTTGCGGCGTGGCTGCGAGCGCGCAGAACCGGACGCTATCGCGCGCTTGCGCCGCTGTGCCTTTCGGCTCTCACGCTTTTGGCCGCCGCAGGCATTACACGGCTCAGCTGGAGCGATGAGCTCAGTCTAACGGCGCTCGATGTCGGGCAGGGCGAGTGCATCGTTCTCACGAGCGGAGAGCACGCCGCTGTCATTGACTGCGGCGGCAGCTGGGTCACGGACGATGCGGGGCTGAGTGCTCTGCAGTTTCTCGGCGGGCAGTGCCGTCGGCATGTGGACGCGCTCGTTTTGACGCACATCCACTCCGACCACGGCAACGGTGCGGCACAGCTCATATCGCGTATCGATGTGGAGACACTCTATCTGCCCCACGAGGAAGAGTACAGCAGCCTCCTGGATGAGATCCTCACGGCCGCCGAGCAGCGCGGCACGGAGGTGCGCTATGTGACGGAAGACACGGAGCTTTCCGTCGGCGAGAGCGAGCTTTTCGTGTGGGCACCGCTCCTGCCGGTATCGAGCGATGAGAACGAAAACGGCCTGATCATCGAGGCTTCGCAGGGTGATTTTGAGGCATTCATCCTCGGCGATGCGCCGAAAAAAGCCGAGAAGGTGCTCATTGCGTCCGCGCCGATGCCGGATGCCGAGGTGCTTTTCGTGGCACATCACGGCTCAAACACATCGACCTGCAAGGAGCTTCTGGAAGCTATTGCGCCGGAAACGGCGATCATATCCGTCGGCTACAACACCTACGGTCATCCGACCGAAAAAGTGCTCGGTCGGCTCGCAGACTGCAATATCACCGTGCTTCGCACGGATATCGACGGTGACATCACCGTCACCGCTTCGGGAGAATAAAGCGAATGGCAGCAAAATCCGGATTCAAAAAAGACAAGCCCGCAGTGCTCGACTATATTGCGCTCACCAAAGAGCTGCGCGATAACGGTGTGCAGGACCTCTATCTTCTCTGGGGGGAGGAGGAGTATCTTCTCGCCGACTTCGTGAAAAAGGTTCGTGACGCATGTCTGGGAGACAGCGATGATGCCTTCAACGCCAAGCGCATCGACGGAGCCGAGCCGAACGAGGAATATATTGCGGAGGCACTCAACGCCGTGCCGTTTTTCGGTGAGAGGACCTATGTGGAGCTGCACGGCTTCGATGTGAATAAATGCCGTAAGGAGAGCACGATGAAGCTCTTCTCGGATATTCCCGAGTGGTGCACTGTGGTCATCATCCTCCCGAGCGGCACGAGCCCGGACGGAAGACTGACATTTATCAAAAATCTGAAAAAGACCGGCAAAGCCATCCAATTCACACCGCAGGAAGGCTCCATGCTGCGAAACTGGATATCGCGCCGTTTTCAGGCCTGCGGCAAAATCATCGGCTATGATGCGGTCGACCGTCTGATCTTCATTTCCGGCAATCTTATGACACGGCTGATCCCGGAGATCACAAAAATTGCCGGCTATGTGCAGTCCGATCGGATCACCGTGCAGGATATTGAAAAGCTGGCGCACCACATTCCCGAGGCGACGGCCTTCGAAATGACAGATGCCATTGCTGGTGGAAATTATGATACGGCTATGAACAAGCTGGCAGAGCTTTTGGCCGGTGATGCCGCGCCCGCGGAAATGATGGGCTCCATCGGCTGGCAGATTCGTCAGCTTTATGCGGCAAAGATTGCGGAAAAGAGCGGCCGCGGTGCACCGTATCTCAAGGAGATTCTCGGAACCGGCAGCGATTACCGCATAAAGATGCTCTCCGAGTCGGCCAAGAAGTTCACGCTCCCCGCGCTTACAAACGGCGTGCGCCTGTGTGCGGAGTACGCCATGAAGCCGCGCGAGCTCGGCGGCGCGATGGACGATGCGGAAGCGATCAAGGAATTCTTCATCCGCTTCGCCATGGAGTGCCGCCATGCTTAAGATACGGGAAGCCATTGTGGTCGAGGGACGCTATGACAAAATCACACTCACCCCGCTCGTGGATACCGCCATTTTCACGACTGACGGGTTCGGCATATTCAAAAACAAGGAAAAGCTTGCCCTTCTTCGGCGTGTGGCGGAGCAGCGGGGGCTGATCGTTCTCACGGACGCCGACGGCGCGGGGCTTGTCATCCGCAACCGTCTGCGCGGCAGTATTCCAGCACAGTATCTCAAGCACGCCTACATTCCCGATATGCCTGGGAAAGAGCGGCGAAAAAAAGTGCCCTCGGGGGAGGGCACGCTCGGCGTTGAAGGCATGAAGCCGGAAGTATTGGAAGAGGCGCTGCGTCGTGCCGGTGCTGTGTGCGATGACGCACCGCGCGAGTGCGTGACGAAGGCCGACCTCGCCGCGCTCGGTCTCTCCGGCGGTTCGGACAGTTCCGCTCGGCGGAAAGTGCTGCAGAAAAAGCTCGCGCTGCCCGAAAATCTCTCGGCCAACGCGCTGCTTGATGCGGTGAATTCGCTCTACACCCGTGAGGAATTTCTCGCTGCGGTGCGCAGCTTCGAAACTGCGGACACCGATATCGGCTGATTTTCCGCAAACTGCATCTTGTGGTATGAAATATTTCATGCTATACTATGCTGTAATTGTATATGGGCAGCACCGCATAATTCGGCAAGAGCGATTTGCGAGCAAATTTTGCCCCCGAATGAGGCGCATCAACACAGCAATACTTTGTGTATTGCAAGGAAAGGTAATACCGTACAACTTAGCAAGGATGATTTGCAAGAGATTTTTTTTGCCGAATCAAGGAAGAGAGCCGCAGCCATACTTTGTGTATGGCAAGGCTTGATGACGCGGAGTCGGCGAAAAAGATCCGCAAAGCATCGCAGACAATGTTGTGCGGTATTACCCCGGATGCAACGAAATGCGGAAGCAAAATTCCCGCAAAGCTCCGCAGACAATATTGTGCGGGGTTGCCCTTAAAATTTAGGAGGGTTCTGCGTATGAAATGTCCGTTCTGCGGCTATGCCGAAAGCAAGGTCATCGACTCGCGTCCGGCAGACGAGGGTGCGTCGATCCGACGGAGAAGAGAATGTCTCGCCTGCCAGCGCCGATTCACAACTTATGAGGTGATGGAGCGTCTCCCCCTCGTTGTCGTCAAGCGCGACGGCAGCCGCCAGACTTTCGACAAAAACAAGCTCATCAATAGCATGCTCAAGGCGTGCGAAAAGCGTTCGGTCGCGCTCGGTGATCTGGAGCGCATTGCCAATGAGATCGAGCAGGAACTGCAGAACCGTCTCGAGCGCGAGTGCCCCACCAGCGAGATCGGTGAAATGGTCATGAAGCGCCTCAAGGCACTGGACGAGGTCGCCTATGTCCGCTTTGCGTCGGTCTATCGTCAGTTCAAGGACATCAATACCTTTATGAACGAGCTTACGCAGCTTTTGGAGGATAAAACCGAAACAGCCGCGGAGCCGGAAAAGAGCGCAAACTGATTTAAATAAGGAGAAAATTATGAGCGAAGAGAAAAAAATCGGTGGCCGTGCATTCGGCCAAACGCTGGATCCCCAAAAATTTATCGACGAGCAGGTCGCTCTCATCCGTGAGCAGGTCGGCGACGGCAAGGTGCTTCTGGCCCTTTCCGGCGGCGTAGACAGCTCCGTTGTGGCGGCGCTACTCATCAAGGCCATCGGCAGCCAGCTCTACTGCGTGCATGTGAACCACGGTCTCATGCGTAAGGGCGAGAGTGAGCAGGTCATCAAGGTCTTCCGCGAGGAGCTCGGAGCGAATCTCGCCTATGTGGACGCGACCGACCGCTTCCTCGACAAGCTTGCCGGTGTGGCAGAGCCCGAGCGCAAGCGCAAAATCATCGGCGAAGAGTTCATCCATGTTTTCGAGGAAGAAGCCGCGAAGCTTGAAGGCATCCGCTTCCTCGGTCAGGGCACCATTTATCCCGACATTGTCGAGAGCGACAAAGGCGTGAAAGCGCACCACAATGTCGGCGGTCTGCCGAAGAAGCTCGGCTTTGAGCTCGTCGAGCCGGTGAAGTACCTCTTCAAGGATGAGGTGCGTCAGGTCGGCGAAGTGCTCGGCCTTCCGCACAGTATGGTTTGGCGTCAGCCGTTCCCGGGTCCCGGTCTCGGCGTGCGCTGCATCGGCGCCATCACCCGCGACCGTCTCGCCGCCGTGCGCGAGTCCGACGCCATTCTCCGCGAGGAGTTTGCGAAGACCGGCATAGATGCGAAAGTCTGGCAGTATTTCACGATCGTTCCCGACATCCGCACCACCGGCGTTGTGGACGGCAAGCGCACCGAGCTCTGGCCGGTCATCATCCGCGCCGTGAACACCACCGACGCCATGACCGCGAGCGTCCCCCGCCTCGACTGGGAGCTTCTCGAAACCGTGACCCGCCGTGTCCAAGCCGAAGTTCCCGGCGTAAGCCGCGTCCTCTACGACCTGAGCCCGAAGCCGCCTGCGACTATCGAGTGGGAATAAATCCCGCACCTTTTTGAGAGATTTTGGAACCCAAAAGCCCTTGTAAATCAAGGGTTTTTGGGTTCCTTCATTTTTGGTCGGGTCTTGACTTTGCGGAACATTTGCGGTATCTTTGGGGTATGATTTGCGGAACAATCTTAGAAAGTTTAGGGGGCGTGACCAATGAAATACACAACATACAATGTTCAGCAGTTAAGCCGCAAGGGAAAACCTTGGCAAGCAAGAGCCAAATACAAGGATGCTGATGGTAAGTGGAAAGAAGTAAGTAAGATGCTACCAGAAGCAAAAGGCAAAAAAGAAGCAATGCGAATGGCAAAGGAATGGTTTGAGCAACTTAATGCCGAAGCTGATTTGATGCCAAATGCAGGAAAGGCAAAGACAGTTGATGAAATCTATAAGGAATACTTGAAACACCAATTAGATACAGGAGAGATTGAAAGAAGCACTTATAGCAATAGCCTGTATTCTTACAACAAGTATATTAAGCCTTACTTGGGCAATTATGTATTTGCAACAGTTGATAAGACAGTATTAAGCGGTTGGCTTACTAAATTGTATCAAGCGGGTTTGTCGCAGAATACAATACATACTACTTACGCACGATTGAAGAAAGTCTATAATTACTTCTACAACAATGGGGAACTATTAAAAGACCCATTCAAAGGCGTAAAGATGCCTAAAAAGGGAGAAGCCAAAGTAACACACTTAAATAATGACCAAATGGATAATGTGTTAGAAGCTGTTTATGGTGACTATGAGCCGCAAGACCCTATGTATGTAGGAATACTATTGGCTTTCTATGCAGGACTAAGGCGTGGTGAGATTTGCGGCTTAAGATGGAACGACATTGACTTTTACAAGCATACAATTACAGTTAGGTCTGCTGTTGGTGTAAGCAATGGCAAAGACGGAGATTACACAAAGAACCCTAAGAATAAAAGCTCCAATAGAACATTCCCTATGTTACCGCAGTTAGAAGAAGCATTGAAGCAAAGAAAGGTATTACTTAACCCGCTCGACAGTTGGTATGTAATTGGTGAAGAAGAACAGTTTATGCGACCTCAACAGTATAACCGACTGTTTAGTGAGTTTGTAGAAAGACATAGCTTAGTAGATGCCTATGGTAAAAAGATTGTGCCGCACGGACTAAGACACAACTTTGCTACAGTTGGTATTCGTGCGGGAATGGATATTGCAAGCTTGGCACTTATGATGGGACACGCAAGTAGAGCAATGACCTTAGATACTTATGGTGATGCAAATGCGGATGCCCTTTCTCTTGCAAGTGTTAAATTAAAAGACACATTCAACAATAATACTGATTACTTTAAGCTTGAAGAAGAACAAGAGGACATAGAGCAAGAATAAGAAAACAAGCAAAAGAAGATAATTACTATAGACTATTGAATTTTACAACGAGTTCTGATAGAATGAATATATCCAACTTACGGGAGGAAGTAAAACAAATGAAAAAAATACTTGCATTACTTTTAGCCGCTATTATGTGTGTATCTCTTGTAGCTTGTGGGAATGATACAACAAGCAAAGAGGAAAACGAAACGGTTAATACAGAAAGCACTGCCCAAGATAGTATTGGAGGATTGTGTGTAGGAACTTGGGAATGGGACTTTAAGGCTTCCGAAAGCAACGATTGGGGCGTAGAAACAATGGAACTCTTTAAGGGCGGCACAGGTAAAGGAACAAATAGTATGTGTTCTGAGGGAGAGTATTATCCTTTGACTTGGGAAGTTAAAGATGATGTTTTGGTGGTTTCTTTTGAGGCTGACCCTCTCTCTTGTGCATTTGAACTTGATGGAGATAAATTGACTTCTACTGACGGAAAGCTAATCTATAATAAACAGTAATAGTAAATAGATAATACCAAGAAAGAAAGGCGGTAATAGCAATGGCAGTTAAATTTCAAGCAACAGACTATAAAAAGATAACACTTGATGAAATGCTTGATTTCATTGAAGCAAATTACCCTAATGACAAGGCGTGGTTTAAGGCAGTAGCTTTCCAAGACAAGGACGGAAAAAAGGTTAATAAGTATAATCACCTTAATGCAGTTAGACAGTTTTGCAAGAAGTATGCACCCGACCTTCTCCCTAAAGCACAGGACAAGAAGCCTGCTCCTACTGAACGCCTCAAGAATTGGTAATAGATAGATTAAAGGGAAAGCAAGGCTTTCCCTTTTTCATTGCTTTGTTAGTAGTCATTTTGACCTTGCAATAAAAAGTAGTCAAAAGTATTGACATTGATAGTAAATTGTAGTATATTATTAGTAGCAATAATGACGAACGGCAATAAGACTACTAATAAAGGAGATAAAAGCAATGTGTATGTATGGTTACTGTAGAATAAGCCAAAAGAAGCAGAGTATTGAAAGACAGATTAGAAATATCAAAGAGACTTACCCCGAAGCGGTAATTATTGAAGAAGCCTTTACAGGAACAAAGATTGATAGACCCGAATGGAATAAGCTATATAAGAAAGCCAAGAGCGGAGATACAATTATTTTTGATAGTGTTAGCCGAATGAGCCGAAACGCAGAGGACGGATTTAAGACCTATGAAGAATTATACAATAGGGGTATCAATCTTGTATTCCTCAAAGAACCACACATTAACACAGATACATATAAGAAAAGTCTTACAGGACTTGTGTCAATGACAAATACCAATGTTGATTTTATTTTAGAGGGTATCAATAAATATTTGCTTGCATTGGCAAAAGAACAAATTAGATTAGCATTTGAACAGGCAGAGAAAGAAGTAGAGGACTTACACCAAAGAACAAAAGAGGGTATCGAAACTGCGAAGCTTGCGGGAAAGCAAATCGGCAAGAGTAAGGGCGATACTTGGGAAACTAAAAAGAGTAAGGAAGTAAAGCAGATTATTCTTAAACACTCTAAGGACTTCAATGGAACACTTGCTGATGTAGATGTTATGAAGTTGGCGGGAGTAGCAAGAAAGACTTACTACAAATATAAAAAAGAATTAAAGGAAACAGAAGTATAAGAAAGAGGCGGTATAAACCGCCTCTTTTTGATTTTACAAAAAATTTTTGATACAATTATCGTAGTAGAAAAAGAAAAAGGCTTTTAGTGGGGAGATAATCCTCCTATTACCGCTATTGGCGGCAAAAAGAATTTTTATCCCGAAATATATCCGCCGCCATTGGACAAGACTTATTAAAGTGTAATAAGGATTTTGTAAGTATATTACAGGGGATTGAAGTAGTTTATTTGTTCCTATAAAGCCTACCGCCTATTGTCTACGGCGGTAGGTTTTATTTTTACCTAATTACTTCATATTTCCGTAGTAAGAAAAGAAAAGAGGATTATAATGGATGATTTTTTGAGAAATGAATGTAAGTATTTGAAATGCTATCAAGACATTAGTTATAAAGAAATAGCAGAATACTTAGAGATTAGACAAGATAGCTTTTATAGTTGGCTTAAAGGCTATTATAGTTTTAGTA
>CAVGGQ010000012.1:0-35529 GCA_963628785.1 Oscillospiraceae bacterium
ATTCGATATCGGTAAATGTTTCCTGCTTCATTTCCGTGCACCACCATTGCTTTGATAATAGTATTATACCATACTCAGAACTTTTTTTCAATGTTCCGATTAAATCAGAGGTTCCTTAATTATACCGTTTTTCGCCGGGAAACACGACCCCGTATCATTCCACACTCTTGAGCGCTTCGACCATGTCGATCTTGTCGAGGATGCGGTCGGTGATGAATTTTACGATCACGGCGAATATCATCGTGATGGCTGCCGCGAGGAAATAGCTCTGCGGGTAGAGCGCAATGTAAAACTGAACCGACGAGAGCTCCAGTGTCCCCATGAGATACCGCCCGAAGAAATACCCGGCGGGCATGCCGACGAGAACGCCGAGGAATGTGAGGATCATGGTCTCCTTGTTCACATAGGAGTGTACTTCCATATTGTAAAACCCGAGCACCTTGATGGTGGCAAGCTCCCGCACGCGCTCGGAAATGTTCGTATTCGAGAGCGTGAAAAGTACCGCGAGCGCCAGCAGAGCGGCGAGCACGAGAATGACATACACGACCATATTCATAAGCGCGAACGCAGAGGAGAACTCCGCTTCCATGGCGTCCGTACTTACGGCGGAGAGAATGCCGTCTTCCCGCGCCAGATCATCGGCATAGGCGGAAGGGTCGGTGCACTGTTCCGAATAGAGCGCGAGCACGCCGTTTGCGGTAAAGTCGCCGAACTGCTCCGTATAGGTGCTCTCGGTCATGCACACCATGTTACCGAGATAATTCTCGATGATCTGCGTGGCCGTCACATTTGCTTCGGTCAAGTCGAGATCACGCACCGTAATGGTGTCTCCGATGGAGAATCCGAGAATTTCCGCGGCGTTCCGCGTGAGAAAAACATCGCCGTCCTGAAGAGAAAACACCGTGCCGTCCTCGTCCTTGAGCGTGACATACGAGGCAAGCGAGTACGCTTCGGGCACCGTGATGAGCTGGACGGTCTCCTTTTGGCCTTCGGCATTGACGACCTCCGCCGACTCAATGCGCACCGGAACATACGATGTGATCTCCGCATCCGCTTCCATTTTTTCCTTGAGCGACGCAAAATCATCGTCATTCACCACCGCCATGAGACCATACCGATCGATGACCTCATACTGCTGCTTCGGCATCTCCGAAACGGTATTTTTGATGGTGAAGCCGCACAGCAGCAGTGTCATGCATCCCGCAATGCCGAATATTGTCATAAAGAGCCGCTTCTTGTAGCGGAACAGGTTGCGCGCCGTGACCTTCTGCAGGAATGTGAGCCGCTTCCAGATAAACGGGATGCGCTCGAGCAGAACGCGCGAGCCAATCTTCGGTGACTTCGGCCGCATGAGCCTGGCCGGCATTTTCCGAAGCGTCCGATGGCAGGTATACGCGGCGGCGCATACGATGCCCGCTTCAAAAAGTGCTATGCCGCCGAGTCCGTAGGCCATATCAAAATGGAAGGAATACGCAGGCAGCATATACATCACACGGAACACGATGAAGATGATGGCCGGGATAATGAGATACCCGCCGACATCGCCGATGATGCCGCCGATGAGCGTAGCCGCTGCGGCGTAGATCATGTATTTCCGCCGGATCTCGCGGTTGGAGAAGCCGAGCGCTTTGTATGTGCCGATGAGTCCGCGCTCTTCCTCCACCATGCGCGTGATGGTCGTAAGACTGATGAGAACAGCCACGATAAGAAACAGCACGGGGAACACATCGCCGAGTGACTGGATGGACGCCGCGTCGCTCTTTATGTTGCTGTAGCCGCTGAGCGAAGTGCGGTCCTGCACATACCACTTCGCCATGTCGAGATCTTCGATTTCTTCCCATGCGTCGGAAAGCTCTCTTTCGGCATCGGCCTTTTCCTCTTCGTACTCGGCAACATTATCCGCAAGCTCTTGCTCGGCGTCCGCAAGCGCTTTTTCGCCGTCGGAGATCTTCGTCTCGCTTTCCAAAAGCTCATTCGCACCGTCTGCCAGCTGTGCTTCGCCGTCTGCAAGCTCCTGCTCGGCTTCTTCGATTTGCGCCATCGCGTCCGCCTCGCGCAGCTCAAGCTCCGCTTTGCCTTCGTCGAGCGCCTTTTCACTCTCTTCAAGCGTCTGAAGTCCCGCTTCGTATTGCTCCATACCGGCGTTGAGCGCGGCCCGGTTGTCATCGATCTCTTTCTGCGCCGCATCAAACTGCTGCTGCGCCGCTGCTTTCTGTGCAGCGATCTGCTCATCGGAAGCTTCCAGCGCCTCGCGGCTCGCATCGAGCTGCGCCTTTGATGCGTCGAGCGTCGCTTTCGTCTGCTCGAGCGGTCCCTGAATGCTGTCGAGTGCTCCCTGCAGCACCGTGCGCTCTTCGTCCGTCAGACTCGTGTCGGCAAGCTGCGCTTGGAGCGCATCGATCTGCGGCTGCGTAGCCTCCTTCGCGGCCTCGTACTGCCGAAGCCCATCATTGTACTGCGCCTGCCCGGCTTCAAGCTGCGTTTTCGCATCGGCAAGCTGCTGCTCGGCGTCGGCAAACTGCCGGTCGGCTGCGCTCTTTTGCGTGTCGAGCTGCGCTTGCGCACTGTCAAGCTGTGCCTGTGCGCTCTGCAGCGTCTCATAGGTATCCGCAAGTGTTTGCCGACTCTCTTCGATTTTGGCATATCCGTCATCGATTTGTGCCCGGGCATCGGCAATTTCTTTTTCTGCCGTTTCCTTTTGGCTCTCCAGCTCGGCTTTGCCGTCGGCAATCTTTTGGCGGTTCGCGGCAATGGTCTGCCATCCTGCCGTGATCTGCGCTTTGCCGTCTTCTAACTCCTGCCGGGCGTCTTCAATTTGACTGCGAGCATCGGCAATCTCCGCATCCGCTTTTGCAAACTCCTCGTCCACCTCCGCTTTTCCGTCCTGCCATTCTTCGATGGCCTCGCTCCGCACCTCATCAAAGCGCGCCGTTTCCCTCGCACTTTTGATTTTCGTTTCAATCTCGGCCTTTACCTGCGCGACGGCATCCTCATATTCGTCCGAATAGCAGTTGAGATCTGCCGTACCCTTGAGCGAGAGATACACCACGGTGTACACCTCGCTGTCCACGGCCTCGGGCGCCACATAGCCCGCATAGTCCGAAGCGGACACCGAGCGGAAGCCCATGCTCCCCTCGGAACTGTTCACATTGAGCGTGTCTATGACGGTGCCGGTGATGGTATAAGTATCGGAATCGAGATATTCCGACATCTGCGAGAGCTGCAGCGTATCCCCGATGGCTTTACCGGACTGCTTCAAATAGTTCTCCGTCAAGGCGATCTCACCCGCAGCTTCCGGCAGCCGCCCTTCGAGAAGATACGGCTCATTGAAGCCCTTTTCGCTCAGCATGTGGATATCAATGCTTTTCTGCATTTCCTCCACTCTGGTGTACGCGGTCTCAGTGTAACCACCGTCTGCGCTTTCTACCTCATCGAGCAATGCGAGCGCCGTGACATCGTCGTCCGTGAGTCCGAGCGTGGAGAGAATCTGAATATCAAAGAGCTGCTGTTCATCGAAAAATCGGTCAGCCGAGCGGCGCAGATCCACGCAGGACGCCCGCAGACCGCACATCATCGTAACACCGAGCGTCGCAATGACGGCAATGGAAAGAAACCGCTTCTTCCCCTTCCAAATGGTACGGAGAATGTCTTTCCGATAGGCTCTGTTCCTCATCATTACCATTCGATCTCTGCAATGGTGGTGGGGTGGGCGTTCGTCGTCCTCTCGGTGACTTTGCCGCTTTTGAAGCGGATGAGCCGGTCGGCCATCGGCGCGAGTGCGGAGTTGTGCGTGATGATGAGGACGGTGATGTTGTCCTTGCGGCATGTGTCCTGCAGAAGCTGCAGGATCTGCTTGCCGGTGTTGTAGTCGAGCGCGCCGGTCGGCTCATCGCACAGCAGAAGCTTCGGATTTTTGGCAATGGCGCGCGCAATGGCCACACGCTGCTGCTCGCCGCCGGAGAGCTGCGCGGGAAAGTTGTCCTTGCGCTCGGAAAGCCCTACCTTGTCGAGCGTCTCGCCTGCGTCGAGCGAATCGGAGCACACCTGCGCCGCCAGCTCCACGTTCTCCAGCGCCGTCAGATTCGGCACGAGGTTATAAAACTGAAACACGAACCCGATGTCCGTGCGGCGGTAGCCGACGAGCTGCTTGGGCGTGAACGCGGTTATATTCCGGCCGTCTACGATGATTTCGCCATCGGTCGCAGTGTCCATTCCCCCCAGAATGTTCAGTGCCGTGGTCTTGCCCGCACCGGACGAGCCGAGAATGACCGCCAGCTCTCCTTTTTCCACGATGAACGATGCATCGTCCAGCGCCCGGATCGAAGTCTCCCCGGTCTTGTACTCCTTGACGATGTGGTTGAATTCAATATATGCCATATGCATTCCCCTCGCGCAGTACACATAAACTGACACTTTAATAATAAGGGATGCCGAGCATAAAAAGAAAACAGAAAATATGAATTCTTTATAAAGAAAGTGTTAAAATCCTCAAATTTTCAGCAAAAAAGTTCAAATTATTTATGTAATTCTGTCGGAAATCAAAAAGCGTCCGGAAAAAACATAGAATTTGCGGTCGGCGTGCGAGGGAGCCTTACTCCAGCTCAAACGCACCGGTGTAGAGGCGGTAGTATGTGCCTTTTTCCGCGATGAGTTTTTCATGGTTGCCGCGCTCAATGATGCGGCCGTGGTCGAGCACCATGATGACATCGGAGTTGCGCACTGTGGAGAGACGGTGCGCGATGACGAACACCGTGCGGCCTTCCATGAGCTTATCCATGCCGTTCTGCACGAGCGCCTCGGTGCGCGTGTCAATGGAGGAAGTCGCCTCGTCGAGGATCATGACCGGCGGGTCGGACACGGTAGCGCGGGCAATGGAGAGCAGCTGCCGCTGTCCCTGCGAGAGGCCGCTGCCGTCACCCTTGAGGACGGTGCTGTAGCCCTGCGGCAGCATGCGGATGAAGCCGTCGGCATTGGCGAGCTTGGCGGCCGCGATACACTGCTCATCGGTCGCGCCCGGGTTGCCGTAGCGGATGTTCTCCATAACGGTGCCGGTGAAGAGGTTCACATCCTGCAGCACGATGCCGAGCGAGCGGCGCAGGTCTGTCTTCTTAATTTTTTTGATGTTGATGCCGTCGTAGCGGATCTTGCCGTCGGCAATGTCGTAGAAGCGGTTGATGAGGTTCGTGATGGTCGTCTTGCCCGCACCGGTCGCGCCGACAAATGCGATCTTCTGTCCGGGTTCTGCATAGAGCGTGATATCATGCAGCACCGGCTTCTCCGGCACATACGCAAAGTCCACGGAGTCGAACACGATGCGCCCTTCGAGCTTCGTGTAGGTCACGCTGCCATCGGCCGCGTGCGGGTGCTTCCACGCCCACAGTCCCGTGCGCTCCTCGGTCTCGGTGAGAACGCCGTTTTCCCCGCGGGCGTTCACAAGAGTGACATAGCCGTCGTCCGTTTCGGGCTGCTCGTCCATAAAGGCGAAAATGCGCGAAGCACCGGCGAGTGCGACGAGAATGGAATTGAACTGGTTGGACATCTGCGAAATGGGGTTCGTAAAATTGCGCGAGAGCGTGAGGAACGAGGCAATGCTGCCGAGCGTGAGTGTGCCCATACCGGTGAGCGAGAGATTCGGCGTGCCGGCAATGGCCATGTAGCCGCCGAGCACCGCAACGATCACATACTGGAGATAGCCGATGGTGTTCATCATCGGCATGATGCTGTTTGCCATGCCGGCTGCGCGTGTGGCGTTTCCCTGCCAGATGCGGCCGCGGCGGCGCAGCTCATCCTTGCTCTGCTGTTCATGGCAGAATACCTTGATTACCTTCTGCCCGTTGACCATTTCCTCCACATAGCCGTTCAGATCGGCAAGCGAGGTCTGCATGGCAACGGCATAGCCGCCGATCTTTCCGATAGGCTTCGCCATGAGCTTCATGAGGAAGAACATCGCCACGCACACAACGATCGTGAGCCAAATGCTGATGGAGATCATGCAGATGAACACGGCGACGAGCGTGAACACCGAGGAGAGCAGCTGTCCCATGGACTGCGCGATCATCTGCCGCAGCGTATCGGTATCGTTCGTGTAAAGGCTCATGATCTCGCCGTGGGTGTGCGAGTCAAAGAAACGGATGGGGAGGGACTGCATTTTCGTGAACATATCGTCGCGGATGCGCTTGAGCGTGCCCTGCGCCATTGTCACGAGGGCACGGTTATAAATGAGTGTTGCGAGGATGCCGATGAGGTACACGCCGCCCACCGTGCACAGCGCGCGGACGAGGCCCGTAAACACCGGGTCATCCGATGCAAGCAGGGGAGTGATGTAGTCGTCGATGAGCGTCTGCAGGAACATCGAGGACACGGCGCCGGCGAGCGAGCTTAAAATAATGCACACCAGCACGAGAATGAGCGTGCCGCGATATTCCTTCATGTAGGAGAACAGCCTTTTGAGCGTTTTCGAGTCAAAGCGGGGAATTTCCTTCCCGCCGGGCATATTGGGACTGCCCTTTCCGGGAACTTGCTCACCCGGCATTGCGGACTTTTTCATTTCGGGAGATCTCATTCCTGATCCTCTCCTTTCTGCTGGGATTCATAAACTTCGCGGTAAATATCGCTGATCTTGAGCAGCTCATCGTGCGTACCGACGGCGGAAAATTTGCCGTTGTCCATAACGATGATTTTGTCGGCATTCTGCACGGAACTGATGCGCTGCGCAATGATGATCTTTGTGGTTTCCGGGAGATACGAAGCAAAGGCCTGCTGGATCTGCGCGTCGGTGTGCGTATCGACAGCGGAGGTGGAGTCATCGAGAATGAGCACCTTCGGGTTCTTCAGCAGCGCACGTGCAATGCAGAGACGCTGCTTCTGTCCGCCGGATACATTCGTGCCGCCCTGCTCAATGTAGGTGTCGTAGCCGTCCGGCATGGCGGTAATAAACTCGTCGGCGCAGGCAAGACGGCAGGCCTCCTGAATTTCTTCATCGGTCGCGTTCTCGTTGCCCCAACGGAGATTTTCCTTGATGGTGCCGGAGAAAAGCTCGTTTTTCTGCAGCACCATGGCAACGGCGCCGCGCAGCGCTTCGATATCGTAGCGACGCACGTCCTCGCCGCCCACGCGCACACAGCCGCCGGTCACATCGTAAAGGCGGGGGATGAGCTGCACGAGTGAGGATTTCGAAGAACCGGTGCCACCGATAATGCCGACCGTCTCGCCGGAACGTATCGTGAGATTGATATCGCTCAGGACCTTTTCGTCCGCCTTGGAAGCGTACACAAAGTCCACATGGTCGAACACGACCTCGCCGTTTTTCACCTCGGTGAGTGTGTCGTCACCGTTTTGAATGTCGGCGTTCTCGTTGAGGATCTCGGCAATACGCTGTGCGGAAGAGCGGGCAATGGTGATCATCGCGAACACCATGGAGAGCATCATAAGACTCATGAGGATCTGCATGGCGTAGGTCATAAGCGCTGTCAGGTTTCCGGTCGTCAGGCCGAGCGCGGGGGCGTTTCCGCTCGCGACAATGGCCTTTGCGCCGAGCCAGGAGATGAGGATCATGCATGTATAAATGCAGACCTGCATGATCGGGCCGTTGAAAGCAATGAGGCGCTCGCCCTTGGCGAAGTCCTGATAGATGCGCTCAGAAATGGAGGTGAACTTTTTGATCTCATGGTCTTCTTGATGGAAGGATTTTACCACGCGGATGCCGCGCACATTCTCCTGCACCATATTGTTGAGGTCATCGTATGTGTGGAACACGCGGTTGAATATGGGGTTTACCTTGCGTACGATGAGAATGAGCAGCGCCGCAAGGATCGGCAGGATCACGAGGAAGATAAGCGAGATCTCGCGGTCGATGCGGAACGAAACGACCATTGCGGAAACGAGCATCATGGGGGAGCGGGTCGCCATGCGCAAAATCATCTGATAGGCGTTCTGCAGGTTTGTGACATCCGTCGTAAGACGCGTGACGATGGAAGCCGTGGAGAACTTATCGATGTTGGAGAAAGCGAAGGTCTGCACGTTGTCGTACATATCCTCGCGCAGATTCTCCGCAAATCCGACCGACGACTTCGCGGCCGCCCGTGCGGAGAAAAATCCGGTGGCCAACTGCAGCGCCGCAAGCAGGATGAGGTAGGCACCGTATTTCCAAACGGCCCCCATGCTGCCCTCTTCTACGCCAAAGTCGATGAGGTCGGCCATGCAAAGCGGAATGATGATCTCAAACACTGCTTCGATCATGGAGAGAAAGACAGTGAGCCAAGATACCTTCTTATACTGCCGAAGGCTCTTGCTTAGTGTGTGTATCATAAAAAACATACACCCCTTTCATACAAGCTGCACAAAATAAAAACTGTAGCACGCTACATAATATAACAAAAATATCAGTCGTCCGTTGAAGGGAAGGACGAATCCAGATTGCCGTATATGACCGACAGCATGCGGAAAAGCTCAGAGACTTCGTCTTCGGAAAGCCCGCGCAGCATGCTCTTTTCACGCTCGTTAATGGTGCGTCCGATCTCCTGCCCGACTTCACGCGCGAGAGCGGTCAGGGAAACGACCTTGTTGCGCTTGTCCTTTGCGTCGAGCCATGTTGCGACATAACCGCTTTTCTCCATGCGGCTCACAACGCCCACGACCGTCGGGTGCGCCACGCCGAGAAAATCTTCGATCTCTTTCTGCGTCGTCTGTCCGCCGTGATCGAAAAGAAACGCCATCACGCGGCTCTGCGTAAAGGTAAGATTGTGGATTTTAAGCTCCGCATCCGCTTTCGCCTTCAGCCGGTCGTTGATGATTTTCATCCAATACCCGATATTCTCATGCACATGCTCCATCCTTCCTCACCTCCTGATCTGTAGCACGCTACATATTATACGCAGAAACGAGGGAATGTCAATCCCCTTTTCCAAATCAATTTGTGAACTTTCTGTGCTAAGCCGGCGTTTAGTCCCTTCCGCAAGAGAAAGGAATATGAAATGAGCAACACCCACGCAAGACGCAGATACTTTCAAGCAGATTCCGTAATCCCTAACCCGTAAAATTGACAGTCGTTTCCTTTTGTGATAAACTGTTTGAATTAGCGAAAGGAGTGGGTTTTATGCGTAAGAAGTTTCGGACTGCTTGGGCGGTTTTATTGATAGTTGTATTGCTGGCTTTGCCGGGGTGTTCTTTGACAGTGAATGATGTCATGAATGTCATCGCACCGACGGAGACACCGGCACCGGGTTCCGACCTCGTTTTCTCCGATGAGCCGGAGGCAACGCCTGAGCCGACGCAGCTCACCTATACGGAAATGGAAGGCGTTTTCAGTCCGTTCTTCGCGGAAACGGACGGCGATGTGCAGGTCGTGAAGCTCACGCAGCTCTCGCTCCGCGCCGTGGAAGGCAACCGCGCTCCGGCGGAGATCACCCGCACCAATGAGTCGGACGGAACCGTGACCGTGCGCATCCGTCTGGAGAAGGGGCTCCTCTGCTCGGACGGCGAAGAACTCACGGCGGATGATCTGCTCTTTACCTACTATGTCCTCATGGATGAGACATACGACGGCAGCTATACCGCCAACGAGCTGCCCATCGAAGGCCTTTCGTACTATTGGAACGGCATGGATTCCGACATGTACGGCAAATACATGATGGCCTACGACGAGATCTACAATAACGGCAACTATGAAAAGGATCTCGAGCAGGCTGTTGAGGATGCCAAAGACGCCGCGCGCACCAAGGGCATCAGCGAAGAGAGTCTCGACAACAACAACGATGTTATCGCCGCAAAGAAGGCGCTGGAGGAGTATGACACCGAGCGGGCCGATGAGATCCGTGCGGCCATCGAAGAGGCCTGGCGTGCCGATGCGCAGGCGCTCGTGGACTACACCATGGAAAACTACAGCGGCACCATTTCCCTGCGCACAAGCTACACGCGCGAGGAAGTGCTCGCAAACACCGGCCTGCAGGTGATGTACACGATGCTCGACCGCGGCTTCGGCAAGTTTGATGACAACGGCGTGTTCACTTCCAATACCGGCGAAACATGGGATCTTACAACGACCTACCCCACCGTTGACGACCTCTACAATGTCATGTACGGGGCGTACGACGGCGATGTGACACAGTACTGGAGCATTGAAGGCATCGGCCGCGCGGATATGCTCGCGGCGGTGCAGAATGAGCTCGTGCGCAAGTGGGCTCCGCAGGACGAAGACTGGCGCGGCGGCATCACATCGGTGTCGGGCGTGCAGAAAGTCGACAACTACACCATCACCGTAAAGCTCACCTACTGCGATGAGACCGTCCTCAAAACGCTCACCGACGTCTACATCGCACCGCTGCACATCTACGGTGACGAATCGCTTTTCGATGTGGAAAACGGCAGTTTCGGCTTCACGAAGGGCGATATGTCCACCATCCGCGCGAACAACGAAAAGTCCGTCGGCGCCGGCGAATACGCCTGGCGTGAGACCGATATTCGCACCGTTTATCTCGATGCGAACGAGAACTACTGGCTCGGCACCGCCGAAGTGCCGGAAGTCATCCTCGCCAAGGCAGAGTAACAGTCAAGCGCCGTCCTGCGGAAAATTTGCGGGACGGCGCTTTTGTTCACAAAGCGGATATTTGACATCAAAATTGGTGTATGCTATAATCATACCGATTACAATGCGGGAAGTGATAGAATGACAGACAGCGAAAACAAAACCGGTCTGCCCGAAGAGAATATCGATTCCATCCCCGCGCCGAAGGAAAATGAGAGCACGAACGTGTCTGCACCGAGCGAAGAAGCGCCAAAACCGGAAACGCCTGCAGCTCCGCAGGAGACAAAGTCAGCGGCTCCGGAGCCACCCGAGAGGGCGAAGCCCTCGGGCAAAAATGCGCCGGAGGCGAAGAAAAGCGCAGATACCAAGGGCAACGGCCTCGGCGGCGTCGGACTTGCCGTTTCGCTCTGCGATGCAGTGCTTCTTTCCGTCGGACGCGAGCATTTCCACGGCGGCGTGCGCCCGGACAACATTTCCGTGCGCGGCAACAAAGCCTATCTCGGCGGAACGCTGCAGCATCTTGCCGGAGAGTTCACGCCGCAGGAGCTTGAGTATATGGCGCCGGAGCTCTTCTGGGATGGCGTGCGCGACAGCGCGGCGGATGTATATTCCATCGGCCTGATTTTATATTCCCTCTACAACTACGGTCGGCTGCCGTTCTGGCCCAGCTCCGGTGCTATCACACCGAACGCCCGCGCCAGTGCGCTGCAAAAGCGCATGAGCGACGAGGAAATTACGCCGCCCGCCAGTGCGGATGCAGAGCTCGCCGGCATCATCCTGCGCGCCCTGGCGTTTCGTACGGAAGACCGCTGGCACGATGCGCAGGAGCTTAAGGATGCTCTTAACGGCTGCGATGCGGCCGGCGAAACGGTGGATATCTCTTTGGCCATGTTCGGACTCCTAAGCCGTTCGAGCGAGAGCATGCCGTCCATTGACCGTTATGCCGGGCAGGGAAAGGCGCACAAGCCCTATGACGGCGGGAAAATTCCTCCGGGACGCCGTCCGGAACGGCGCAAAAGTCTTCGTTGGCTGTGGACGCTGATTCTCGCCGTGGTCGTCATCGGAGCGGCCGTGTTCGTATATGTCGGCAAAAACAATACCCCGAGTGCCGTGCCGGAAACCGAACCGACGGCCACACCCGTACCGACGGCTGCGCCGACCGCTACCCCGACGCCGTCACCTGACCCGACGCCGTCGCCCACGCCGAAGGGACCGCGCTATGTCGTCTATGTGGAGAACCTGAGCTGGACGCAGGCACAGCAGCGCTGCGAAGAGCTCGGCGGCACGCTCGCTGCGCCCATGACGGAGGACGAGTACAACGAGATCGTCCGCGTGTGCACGAGCGCCAAGTGCAACTATGTGTGGCTCGGTGCCGAGCGGCAGGCGGACGGCAACTGGCGCGACACAAACGGCGATATCATAGGCTATTTCCTCTGGGACGAGGGCGAGCCGACCGGCATTGACACCGCGGACAACGCCCCGGAAAACTACCTCATGCTCTGGCGGCGCGATGACGGCTGGTACTATAACGACAGCCGCGAAAATCCGCTCCTCGACTACTACTGGATCTACGGCAACAACATCGGCTTTGTTTGCCAGATGTGGTAACCTTTTGAATCCGTGGCGAAGCCACGAATTCGAGGGAATGCGCTGCGCTCCACGCCTCGTCGGCCCGCTTTCGGGCGCAAACTCTGCGAGGCTCCTTTGAATCAAAAACCGACTGACCGAATTTTTCGGGCAGTCGGTTTTTCTGTTCAGTTCAGCAGTGCGCGGTCGTTGTCGAGGGCGCTGCCGGAGATCTCGGCGAATTTACCGAGGAGATCTTTTACGGTGAGCTTGGCTTTCTCTTCGCCCCGGCAGTCAAAGATGATCTGTCCCTTATCCATCATGATGAGGCGGTTGCCGTGACGGATGGCGTCTTTCATGTTGTGGGTGATCATCAGCGTGGTGAGACCGTTTTCCTGCACGATGCGGTCGGAGAGATCCAGCACCTTGGCGGCCGTAGCGGGATCAAGCGCCGCCGTGTGCTCGTCCAGAAGCAGAAGACGCGGTTTCTGCAGCGATGCCATCAACAGTGTGATGGCCTGGCGCTGTCCGCCGGAGAGAAGGCCGACCTTCGTTGTCAGGCGATCTTCGAGCCCGAGATTGAGCTCGCGGAGCCGTTCACGGTACATTTCCCGCTCATCGTGCGTGATGTGCCAGCGGAGTGTGCGGCGTTTGCCGCGGCGATAGGCGAGTGCGAGGTTTTCCTCGAGCTGCATATCGGGCGCTGTGCCCATCATGGGATCCTGGAAGACGCGGCCGATGAACGGCGCGCGCTTGAAGTCGGGAAGGCCGGTGATGTCGTTGCCGTCAATGACGATGGAACCGCCGTCCACCGGCCACACACCGGCGACTGCGTTGAGGAGCGTGGATTTGCCCGCGCCGTTGCCGCCGATCACGGTGACAAAGTCGCCCTCTTCGAGGTGCAGGTCTACGCCTGCCAGCGCGCGGCGCTCGTTGATGGTGCCGGGGTGGAATGTCTTATAAATGTGATTTACATCGAGCATCATTGCGCGGCACCTTCTTTCCGACCGCGCTTTTTCGCGCGGCTGAATGAATTTTTCGACTGTTTCTGCAGATACGGCACGGCGAGGAACAGTGCCACGATGAGAGCAGTGAAGAGCTTCAGGTCGTTCGGGTCGAGCTTGAGCCAGAGGATGAGCGTCATGACCATATAGTAGAGGACGCCGCCGAGCACGACAAATACGAGCTTGATGGAGAAATTGCAGCCCTTCTTGAATATAGCCTCGCAGAAAACTTCGCCGATAACGATGGATGCAAGGCCTATGACGATGGCGCCGCGGCCCATGTTGACATCTGCCGTGCCCTGGAACTGCGTCATCAGACCGCCGGCGAGCGCAACGATGCCATTGGAGAGCGAGAGGCCGATGACTTTCATGCGGTTGATGTTGATGCCCTGCGCGCAGCTCATGGTGGGGTTCGAGCCGGTGGCACGCAGTGCGGAGCCGTGCTCCGTGCCGAAGTACCAGTATAGCAGCGCGATCATCACCGCAACGATCAGAAGGCCCACACCGATCGCCTGCGGTACATAGCGGGAGGAAACAAGGAAGCCCTTGCCGTCCGTTTCCCAGAACATGCCGTAGGTTTTAAGGCTTGCCGTCTGGTTTGCCTTCATGCCCATGATACGCAGGTTGATGGAATACAGGGCAAACTGTGTGAGAATGCCGGAGAGAATTGCGGGGATGCCGAGCTTTGTGTGCAGCATGCCGGTGCAGAATCCGGCGAGCATGCCGGCAAGCATGGCAATGAGCAGAACTGCCCATGCGGGCCACCCTGCCATGATCAGCATGACCGTAACGGCGCCGCCGGTTGCAAATGTACCGTCGGCGCTCATATCCGCTACGTCAAGAAGTCGAAATGTAATGTAAACACCCAGTGCCATCAGACCCCAAAGAATGCCCTGCGCAATAGCGGAGGGCATTCTGCCGGGCAGACTGGCAAAATTCAGGGATGCGAAGTAAGCAGCCATGGATCAGTCCGTCCTTACATTTGATTTGCTATGTGAATTGCTGTGAAATGGATCAATCGATCGGTTCGTAGTCGTCGGAAACGGTGATGCCGAGAGCAGCGCACATTTCGGCATTGTACTTTTTGACCGGATTGGGGTAGTACTCGATGGGCATCTCGGAGATATTCGCTTCGCCCGTCAGAATGCGGACGGCCATCTGACCGGTCGTGACGCCGAGATCGTAGTAACTGATGGAGAGGGTGGCCACGCCGCAGCCGGAGCAGATGCCCTCTTCGCCGGCGACAATGGGTACGCCCGCAGGCTCAGCCACATTGCAGATGGCCGCGGTGCAGCTCGCCGCCGTGTTGTCGGTCGGGATGTAGAGCACATCGCACTCATCGCACGCCGTGCCGGTCACGTTCGCAACGTCGTTCGTGTCGGCAAAGGTGTAGACATTCACGGCCACACCGGCGGCTTCCAGATTTTCTTTCACGACATTGGCCTGATACACGGAGTTCGCCTCGGCGGAGCAGTAGAGAATGCCGACAGTTTTCGCATCGGGGAAGAGCTCAAGGATCATCGCGGCCTGCTGGTCAAGCGGCGCGAGGTCGGATGTGCCGGAGATGTTGCCGCCGACGGTGCCATCAAAGTTGTCGATATCGAGCGCAACGCCGTACTCGGTAACAGCCGTGCCGAGAATGGGGATCTCATCGGTTGCGGCAGCGGCGGCCTGCAGAGAAGCGGTGGCATTGGCGAGGATCAGATCCACGCCGTCGGCCACAAAGCCGTTCACGATGGTGGCACAGGTGGAGATGTCGCCGGAGGCGTTCTGATTGATGAACTCCACATTATCCTCGCCGAGCGCCTCGGTCACGGAATCGATAAAGCCCTGCGTGGCGGCATCGAGCGCGGTGTGCTGCACCAGCTGGCAGATGCCGATGGTATATTTCGTGCCGGAGGCCGTATCGGATGTCTCCGCGGCAGCGGTGGTGGTTTCGGTCGTTGCAGCAGTTTCGGATGCTGTGCTTCCGCACGCGGCCAAAGTGAAGATCATAGCCAGCGCGAGAAGTATGCCAATGACTTTTTTCATTGAAATCGCTCCTTCTTTTTAAGCACCTCGGGTGCTCTCTTTTATGTTTTGCATTATAGCACTTTAAATGGACAAAGCAAGAGCTTTTTTAAACAAAAATACAATGCCGAATCCCACGGAATCCGGCACTGTAAACGAAAATCCTTTCACGATTTAAATTAAATATCTAAGATGCCCATAATTACGATCCCTACTACAACGAGTGCGATGCATGCGTAATGTTTCTTCGAGAGCTTTTCCTTGAGGAAAATGCGGCCCCAGATGACGCTCGCAACGCAGTAGGAGGAGATGATCGGTGCGGCAAAGGCGACATGCTCGGTGTCGGCAAGCGCGTAGATATAGAAGAACTGGCCGATGGTCTCGCACACGGCACCGATGTATTTCGGTGCTTCCATTTTCGGCACAAGCTTCTGCTTCTTGATGCCGAGCACATAAACGGCGCACACGATGGCCATCACGAGGAACGTAAGCTCGTACGCCACATTGCACGCATCCGCGAGTTCCTTGCCGAGCTTTTCGAGCACCCGGCTGTCGGCAAATGTTCCGAGCGCATCGAGCAGGCAGTAAATCACCGGCAGCGTGATGGCGAGCCAGCTTTTGGCATAATGATGGTTGGATTCGTCCTGACGGGCGCGGCGCAGCTCCTCGTCCTCGTTGGATTCCGTAATGCCGAGAGCAATAACGCCGATGCACACGAGCGCCACGGCGACAAGCGCGAGCGGCGGGCAGTCCTCGCCGATGCCGACCGTGATGAGCGTCAGCACTGCGACGAGCGCACCGGAACTATTGCATATCGGGGAAGAGATGGAAAGCTCGATATACCGAAGACCCACATAGCCGATGGCCATGGAGAGAATGTAGAGCATCGAGACGGGGAGGTACATGAGAATGATCTCCCAGGTGATCGCAACATGTCCGATGAATATCTCATAGGCGGCATGCAGACCCATAACGACGCCGACCGCCATCACCATTTTGAGATGACTGAACTTGTCGGAGCTCTCCTGACAGCCGATTTTTGAAAACAGATCTGATCCGCTCCAGCAAAGAAGCGCAATGACGGCAAACCAGAACCACATAAAAAGTCCATTCCTTTCCGAAAACAAAATGACAAGTTAGTATAACAGCAAACCGCCGTATTGGCAAGATATTTTTAAGGCAATACCGCATAATGCAAAACGCGCACAAATGTGATATAATAAATCCATGAACAAGCAGATGAGCATGTCAGCCCTGAACGATGAACTGTCGCAGGTGCGGACGAAGAAAAAAGAGTTTTTAGGGCAACACCGCATTATGCGGTGTTGCCTTAATTTCTCCTTGCGTTTTTGTGGTCGATATGATATTATATTTTTGCAAGTTTATACTCATTTTCATTGGAGAGCGCAAATGAAACGATTCGTCCGGCCGGGGGCTTTCTTGCTGTCAGTCATAATGCTTTTTTGCCTTAGTGGCTGCTATTCCGGCAATATCGATCAATATTTTTCCCTTCCGATGGCGTCCGAGGAGTATCGGCAACTGCAGTCTCTCATTGACGCTGAGCTCTCCTCCGGCAGCGAATATGCCGCGCCGACCCGCGGAAGCTACCGTCAGTCCGTGCAGCTGCAGGATGTGGACGGTGACGGCACCGATGAGGCGCTGGCCTTTTTCCGCAGCTCCGAAAAGGTGCCGAAAATCAATATCTACTCCGACGAAAGCGGCGAATACGTCCTTGTGCTCTCACTCATCGGCGAGGGCTCGTCCATCGGGCGAATCGATTATTCCGATCTGACCGGAAGCGGGCAGAAGGAGCTTCTGGTGTCCTGGCAGATCTCCTCCGGCGTGAGCTTGCTGAGCGTCTATTCCCTCGAAGATTGGAGCGGGGAGCCGCTTCTGAGCACCGATAGCACCGAATTCGTCACCGGAGACATCAACGGCGACGGCAGCGATGAGCTTTTGAATCTCCGCGTCGCCAACAGCACGACGTATCTCATCGATCAATATACACTTGAGCCCGGAAAGGAGCCGCAGGCGACCACCGCCGCGCTCTCGGCCGGCATATCCACGCTGCAGAGATTGCGCATGATCACGCTCGGCGGCGGATCGAGCGCTCTGCTCGCCGAGTCCACGCTCACGACCGGCGACCTTGTGTCCGATATTTTCGTCTGCCGCGAGGGGGCACTCATCAATCTCACGATGAACCGTACCACGCAGGTTTCCGAGACACGCCGCTCCTACAGTCTTGTGTACGCGCAGGACATTGACGGGGACGGCTGCACCGAGATCCCGCACCCGCAGCAGCTCTACAGCACCGGCGACGAGGTGTTCTGGTCTGTGGCCTGGTTCCGCTATGACGCCTCCGGGCGTGCGGAGACCGTGATGACAACCTACCACTGCATCACGGACAACTGGTATCTCGCGCTTCCTTCCGGATGGGACACCGGACTTATGGTGCGGCGCGATGAAAGCGTATCGGGCGAGCACGCCGTGACGCTCTCGCGGGTGCGCTCGGACGGCTCGACGATGGACTATGTGACCATCTACACCATCACCGGCGAGAACCGCTTCGATCGCGCAAAACTTGACGGGCGCTTCACGCTGCAGACGGAAAACACTACCATCTTCGCCGCCGAGATCCTCGACGGCACTACGGACGAAAAGACGATTTCGGATCGATTTCATGTGATATATACGGACTGGAGCTCCGGTTCCGTTGTTGGAGGGTGAATAAGCATAATGAAGAAAGTACTGGTTCTGGAGGACGAGGCGAACATCCGAAGCTTCGTCGTTATCAATCTGCGCCGGAGCGGATATGAGCCGATTGAGGCCGACTGCGGCGAAATGGCGCTCGAGCAGCTGCGCCGTCACCCCGATATCCGTGTGGCGCTGCTGGATGTTATGCTGCCGGACATTGACGGCTTCGAAGTTTGCCGACGCATCCGTGCATCGAATTCGCGCATCGGCATCATCATGCTCACAGCGCGCAGTCAGGAAATGGACAAAGTTACGGGACTGATGACCGGCGCGGACGATTATGTCACCAAGCCCTTTTCTCCCGCCGAGCTGACCGCCCGCATCGATGCGCTCTACCGCCGCACCGGCGGCGAACAGGAGGCGGAGAATACCGGCGAGGTCAAGCAGGGACCGTTCCGTCTGAATACGCGCAACCGCACGCTGGAGAAAAACGGCGAGCGTGTGCGTCTCACGCAGATCGAATACTCCATCATTAAATATTTTATGGATAACCCCGGCAAGGCACTCTCGCGCGAGGACATTCTCAACGAAGTCTGGGGACGCGATTATTTCGGTGAGCTGAAGATCGTGGATGTGAACATCCGCCGTCTGCGCATCAAAATCGAAGACGATCCCACAATGCCCTCTTACATCACGACCGTCTGGGGCTACGGCTACAAGTGGGGGCTCTGAGTGGCGGACCTGGAAAAGAAGCCATCCCTGAAAGAGCGCCTCTCGGCGCTCGTACAGAAGGCTAAGGAAAAAACCAAACACATTGCTCTGCCGAAGCTGCCGAAACTGCCGCGGCTGCGCGATATTCATTTTCACTCCATCCGTGCACGCGGCATGTTCGTCGGAAGCGGGCTCGTACTGATCGCGGTGATCGTGGCGCTCGTGGCGTACACGCTCTCGCTGCAGGCCTATTATTACTCCGCATCGCGCGCCTCGCTGCAGGCGAAGGCGGAGACGGCATCGGCGTTTCTCTCCTCGTATGTGGATCGAACTTACGCAGAGTTTTATCAAAGCGCATTCAACTATGCGGAGAACTTTGACGACAAGGATTCGCTGGAGCTGCAGTTCGTAAACACCGACGGGCGCGTGGAGATCGCGTCTACCGGCATATCTGCCGGTTCCATTCCCGGCTCGGACGACATTACGAACGCGCTCTCATCCGGCAAGATCAGCTTCTGGCAGGGCAAGCGCGAGTCGACCGGCGAGAAAGTGCTCGCCGTTTCCGCACCGCTCTTGTCCGGCAGCGGCAGCGTGGTGGGCGTGATGCGCTACATCACGAGCATGAAGCTCATCGATCGCGCCGTGAATACCTCCGCCCTTGTGGCGGGCGGCATCGGGCTCGTAGTGCTCGGCATCGTCATTTTCTCGAATCTTTACTTTCTGCGGACCATTACCGTCCCGATCGCATCGCTTACGGGCGTGGCGCGGCGTATTTCCGAGGGCAGCTACGGCGCGCAGGTGGAGAAAGAGCACGATGACGAGATCGGTGAGCTGACCGACGCCATCAATGATATGTCACTCAAGCTCTCACAGGCCGAACGCGTGCAGACGGAGTTTATCTCCTCCGTGTCGCACGAGCTGCGCACGCCTCTCACGGCCATCACCGGCTGGGCGGAAACGCTCGCCTACGACGATGCCATTCAGGGCGATTCGCGGCGCGGCATCGAGATCATCACGCGCGAGGCGGGACGCCTCACCAAGATGGTTGAGGAGCTTTTGGAATTTACCCGCATTCAAGACGGACGCTTCACGCTGCACATTTCCACCGTGGAGCTGCCGGGGCTTGTGGAGGATTGCCTCTATACCTATAATGAGCTTTTCCGCCACGAGGGCATGGTCGTCGCTTATAATTTTCCGGAGGAGGATCTGCCGCCCATCCCCGGTGACCCGGAGCGGCTATCGCAGGTATTTCTGAATATACTCGACAACGCCTGCAAATACGGCAAAAACGGCAAGAAGATCGATGTGAACATCACGCGCGATGATGCGAATGTCTATGTCACCATCCGCGATTACGGTCCCGGCATCCCGCCGGCAGAGCTGCCGCAGGTAAAGAAGAAATTCTTCAAGGGCTCTTCCAAGGAGCGCGGAAGCGGCATAGGACTTGCCGTGTGCGATGAGATCGTCACTCGCCACAACGGCACGCTGGAGATCGCCAACGCCGTCGGAGGCGGTGTGCGCGCGATCGTGACGCTGCCGCGCAAGGCTTCATAAAACAGCGCAAATAACTCAGTTTTTTAAGGAGTACCGGTTTCAAATGTCTCAGGAATCCAACACACCCAAGCCGTTCCGCACAAGCATCGGGGGGCAGGCTCTCATTGAGGGCATTCTCATGCGCGGCCCGGAGCGGCAGTCCATCGTCTGCCGCAAAAGTGACGGCTCCCTCACTTCCACCGTCTCGCCCGTAAAAATGCGCAAGGCGGAGCACCCGTGGATGGGATATCCGTTCATCCGCGGCATTGTGAATTTTCTCGATTCGATGGTAAACGGCGTAAAAGCCATAACCTGGTCCGCCGAGCAGCAGCCCAAGGACGCGCAGGGCGAGCCGGATAAGTTCGATCTCTGGATCCAGAAGCATTTTTCTGACGAGACCGCCGAGAAGATCATTCTCTACACGGCCGTCGTGCTCGGCATCGCGCTCTCCGTCGGTCTTTTTGCCCTGCTGCCGACCTTCTTGGCTGGACTTCTCAATAAGCTCGTTTCGCTCGGCATATGGCGCGGTCTTTGCGAGGGCCTGTTGCGGCTCGTCATTTTTCTCGGATATCTCAAGCTGTGCTCGATGATCCCGGATATGAAGCGAGTGTGGATGTATCACGGCGCGGAGCATAAGACGATATTCTGCTACGAGGCCGGACTTCCGCTCACGGTGGAGAATGCGCGCAGGCAGTCGCGTTTCCATCCCCGCTGCGGCACGAGCTTCCTCTTTATCGTGATCTTCATCAGCATTCTAGTTTTCTCCTTCGTCCGCACGGAGGGAACGCTCGCGCGCATGGGACTGCATCTGCTGCTCCTGCCGGTCGTTGTCTCCATCAGCTACGAGATCATCAAGTGGGCGGGGCGCAGCGACAGCGCTTTGGCGAGGATTGCTTCCGCGCCGGGCAAAGCGGTGCAGCATCTCACAACAGCCGAGCCCGATGACTCCATGCTCGAAGTTGCGATCGAAGCGCTCAAGCTTGTTATTCCGGATGAAAAGGGCTCAGACGCCTGGTAAAAAAAGAGGGATCGTCGGTGGCAAAAACCTATAATGAGATTTATCTCGCCATGCGCCGCGCACTCAAGGAGGCGGGAGACGAGGACTACGCGCTCGATGCGCGCCGTCTGCTCGCTCAGGCCGCCGGATTCACCGATGCGCAGCTCATCTCCCGTATGTACCTCTATGCCGGAGATGCGCCGGAGGAGGCAGCGCAGGAGCTTTTGCAGCGCCGACTCTCCGGTGAGCCGATGGCGTATATTGCGGGGCAATGGGAATTTTACGGGCTGAAGATGCTCGTGAATCCTTCGGTGCTCATCCCGCGCATCGACACCGAGCCACTTGTTTTTACCGCGCTGGATCTTATGAAGGATACACCCGAGCCGCGCATCCTGGATCTCTGCTGCGGCAGCGGCTGCATCGGCTGCGCGCTCGCCGTGAATCTGCCTACCGCGCGCGTCATATTCGCCGACATAAGCTCCGATGCGCTCTCTGTCACGCGAAAAAACATTTCGCTCCATCGTCTCAACACGCGCTGCGTGGCACTGGCTGCCGATGCGCTCTCCGAGCCGCCGCTCAAAATGGAAAATTTCGATCTTCTCGCCTGCAATCCGCCGTACATTTCCAAAGCGGAGATCGATACGCTCGATGCTTCCGTGCGCGAGTGGGAACCGCATCTTGCGCTGGACGGCGGCGAGGACGGACTGATGTTTTATCGAAGCGTTCTCAAAAACTGGAAGTCCGTTTTAAAGGACTCCGGTTGGATCATATTTGAAGTAGGTGAAGGGCAGGCGGACGCCGTCCGTGCGCTTCTCGCCGAAGCCGGATTCCGCAATCTCGGCTGCATGCTCGACACGCTCGGCACCGAGCGCGTCATTTACGCGCAAAAACAAACTTTGAGTATAAGAAATGTGAGGGTATGATTATGGCCGATAAGAAAAAAGTTCCCGCACCTTCCGCGGCTCCCGCTTCCGACAGGAAAAAAGCTCTGGAAACGGCACTTGCACAAATTGAAAAGAACTACGGCAAAGGCGCGATCATGCGCCTCGGCGACGATATCGCCGTGAATGTGGATGCCATCCCCACCGGTTCGCTCTCACTTGACCTCGCGCTCGGCATCGGCGGCGTTCCGCGCGGACGCATCATTGAGATCTACGGGCCCGAATCCTGCGGCAAGACCACGCTTGCGCTGCACATCGTGGCGAGCGCCCAGAAGGGCGGCGGCGAAGCGGCGTACATCGATGTGGAACACGCCCTCGAGCCGGCGTATGCCCGTGCGCTCGGCGTGGACATTGAAAATCTTCTTATTTCCCAGCCGGACACCGGCGAGCAGGCACTCGACATTACCGAAGCGCTCGTGCGCTCCGGCGCGGTGGATGTGGTCGTGGTAGACTCCGTGGCCGCCCTTCTCCCACGCAGCGAGCTCGAAGGCGAGATGGGTGAGAGCAGCGTCGGCGTTGTGGCCCGGCTGATGTCGCAAGCGCTGCGAAAGCTTGCCGGTGCCATTTCCAAGACGAACACCGTTGTCATTTTCATCAACCAGTTGCGCGAGAAAATCGGCGTTATGTACGGCAACCCCGAGACGACGCCGGGCGGCCGCGCACTCAAGTACTTCTCGAGCGTCCGCATCGACATGCGCCGCATCGAAACGCTCAAGTCCGGCACGGAAATGGTCGGCAACCGCACCCGTGCCAAGGTCATCAAGAACAAGGTCGCGCCTCCGTTCAAAGAGGCCGAATTTGACATCATTTACGGCGAAGGCATTTCCAAAGTCAGTGAGATCATCGACCTCGGCGTGAAGCTCGAGATCATCGACAAGGCCGGCGCCTGGTTCACTGTGAACGGCGAACGGCTGCAGGGCAAGGACAATGTGAAGCAGTATCTTGAGGCGAACCCCGAAGTTGCCGACAAAATCGAAGCGGAGATCCGCGCCAATGCCCACAAGCTGCTCACGCCGCAGGCGCGCAAGGCCGCCATTGCCGCCGGACGTGCCATCGACATTTCCGCCGACGATTTTGACGGCTGATGAACAACGAAGCGAAGCAGCGTGCGCTGAAGATCCTCGAAAAACGCGATGTCTCGCGGCAGATGCTCATCGATAAGCTCACAGAAAAGAATGCGTCAGAGGTCGATGCCGAGGAAGTCGCCGACTGGCTCTGTTCGCTCGGCGTCATTAACGATGCGCGCTTTGCGGGTATGGTCGTGCGGCACTATGCGGGGAAGGGCTACGGCACCCGCCGCATTCGCGAGGAGCTCTACCGGCGCGGCATCGACCGCAATCTGTGGGATGCCGCATTCGAGGAAATGCCGGAAACGGATGACACCGTTTTCCGGCTTCTCTCCGGAAAGCTGCGCGGCGACGCCTCCCCAGAAAATCTTCAGCGAGCACAAAACTATCTTCTCCGCCGCGGCTATGCATGGGAAGAGATCCGCGCGGCGGCGGAGCGATATCTTTCCGGAAAGGATACACCATGAACAAATCCTCCACGGTGGCCATGATCTCTCTCGGCTGCCCGAAGAACCTCGTAAACAGTGAGGAAATGCTGGCTCTCCTGCAGGACGCGGGATACAGCTTTACCGACGATCTTACGCAGGCAGATGCCGTCATCATCAACACCTGCGCCTTTATCGAGTCCGCCAAGACGGAAGCCATTGATAAGATTCTCGAAACGGCGTCGTACCGCGAGGAAAATCCGGATATGAAGATCATCGTTTCAGGCTGCCTTGCGCAGCGCTATGCCGATGATATCCGCAAAGAGCTGCCCGAAGTGGACGGCATTATGGGCACCGGCAGCTACAGTGAGGTCGTCTCCGTCGTTGAGGCGGTGCTCGCGGGTGACAAGCCTACGCGCCGCGGCGCCATCAGTGCTCCGCTGCACGACACTCCCCGCGCCGTATCGACCGGCCCGAACTGGGCGTATCTCCGCATTGCCGAGGGCTGCAACAATTTCTGCGCCTTCTGCATCATTCCCTATCTGCGCGGGCGTTACCGCAGCCGCACGATGGAGAGCATTCTTGAGGAAGCACGGCTTCTCGCCGCTTCCGGCGTGAAGGAGCTTATCATCGTGGCGCAGGACATCACACGCTACGGCAAGGACCTGTACGGAAAATATTCGCTCGTTCCTTTACTGAAAGAATTATGTAAACTTGATTTTCGCTGGATCCGTCTGCACTACCTCTACCCCGAGGTCATTGACGACGAGCTCATCGACCTCATTGCCTCCGAGAACAAGATCTGCAAGTACCTCGACATTCCGGTGCAGCACATCGATGATACAATCCTCAAGCGCATGAACCGCCACAACACCTGCGAGGAGATCCGCGCGCTCTTCCGCAAGCTGCGCGAGCGTATCCCAGGGCTGGTGCTGCGCACATCGCTCATCACGGGTCTCCCCGGCGAGGGCGAGGCGGAGTTTGAAGAGCTGTGCGCATTTCTGCGCGAGACGAAAATCGAACGAGCCGGTGTGTTCCCCTACTCTCCCGAGGAGGGAACACCTGCGGCCGAAATGCCCGACCGATGTACGACCGAAGAAGCGCAGCGCCGCGCCGAGCTCTGCATGGACATTCAGGCGGAGATCATGGACGGCTTTGCCGAGAGCTTTATCGGCCGTGAGCTCGATGTTTTCGTTATGGGACGCGAGCCGGACGGCACACCGTGGGGGCGCAGTGAGTACGACTCCCCGGACATTGACAGCCGCGTAATTTTCTCCGGTACTGCCGTGCCGGGCGACATGGTGCGCGTGCGCATCACTTCGACCGATGAAGGTGAGCTCATCGGAGAGCAAATCGAATAATACGGGAGAGAACAAAGCTATGAAAATTTTCAACGATATGGATATGCAGCTCGAAGAGTTTCAGCCCATCGAGCCGGGAAAAGTTAAAATGTATGCCTGCGGGCCGACGGTGTATAACTACATTCACGTCGGCAACGCCCGCCCCATCGTGATCTTCGATGTGGTGCGCCGCTATCTGGAGTACCGCGGGTACGAGGTCACATTCGTGCAGAACTTCACGGATGTGGACGATAAGATCATCAAACGCGCCAACGAAGAGGGCATCACCGCCGCCGAGGTCGCCGAGAAGTACATTGCCGAATATTGGAAGGATGTCACCGCGCTCGGCGTGCGTCCCGCCACCGTGCATCCGAAGGCGACCGAGAATATCGGGCAAATCATCAAGATCGTCAAGACGCTCATTGAAAAGGGCTATGCCTATGAGGTCAACGGCGATGTCTACTACCGCACGCTGAAGTTTGCCGATTACGGCAAGCTCTCGCACCAACCCATTGAAGATCTGCAGTCCGGTGCGCGCATCGATGTAAACGATGTAAAGGAAAATCCGCTCGACTTCGCGCTCTGGAAAGCCGCGAAGCCCGGCGAGCCAAGCTGGAAATCGCCTTGGGGGCCCGGACGCCCCGGCTGGCACATTGAGTGCTCCGCAATGTCGAACCGCTATCTCGGCAAGACCATCGACATTCACTGCGGTGGCAGCGACCTTATCTTCCCGCATCACGAGAACGAAATCGCGCAGTCCGAAGCCGCCAACGGCTGCAAGTTCGTCAACTACTGGATGCATAACGGCTTCATCAATGTGGATAACCGCAAGATGTCCAAATCACTCGGCAACTTCTTTACAGTGCGTGAGGCCGCCGAGGCGTACGGCTACGACTACATCCGCATGTTCATCATCATGAGCCACTACCGCAGTCCGCTCAACTATTCCGGAGAGATCCTCATGCAGGCAAAGGCCGCGCTCGAGCGTCTCTCCACTGCAAAGGACAACCTCGACTTCTTCTGCAAGAACGGCGAAGACGGCGAAATGACCGCTGCCGAGAACGCAAAGCTCACAGAGCTCGGCAAGTACCGGCAGAAGTTCTGCGACGCGATGGACGATGACTTCAACACCGCCGATGCCGTGTCTGTCATCTTCGAGCTCGTGCGGGAGATCAACTCCGCCGTGTCGCCCAACGCGCATCCCACCAAGGCACTCGCCGATGGCTGCCGCGCGCTGTATCTGGAGCTCTCCGATGTGCTCGGCATTCCGTTCATCGAGAAAGTCGATACGCTCACGCCGGAACAGGAAGCACTCTTCAACGCCCGCAAAGACGCCCGCAAGGCGAAGAACTGGGCCGAGTCCGACCGCATCCGCGATGAGCTCAAGGCGCAGGGCATTCTCGTGGAAGACACCCCGCAGGGCATGAAGTGGAAACGCGCATAAACGCATCGCCATTATAACAGCGAGCCTCGGAAATTCCGGGGCTCGCTGTTTTCGTATATTGGCGAAATCACTCGAGAAGGAAGCAGCTTGTGTAGGTCATGGTGTCGGGGCCATAGTAGTAGGTGAGGCCGTTTGCTTTGCATACTTCGAGGACGAGCATGCCGTAGGCTTCCATGGAGGATGTCATTTTTTCCGGGAAACGGCAGGGTTTGTTGGGATAGGTGCACTTTTCGCACCGCACGCAACAGCCGGCACCGAGCGGCAGGAGCTTCGGGTACGAGGCACCGAGGGCTTCGTGCAGGGCGTCGAAGTGCTCCTTGTGGTGCTTTTCGATGTTCTGCATTTCTTCAAAATCGAAGCTGTCTTCGACCGCACCCGTGGTCTGCACGAGGATGCCGGAGGTGTATCCCGCAATACGCGCGCGGCAGTTGTCCAGATCGCCGCAACCCGGCGGGCAGCTCCAGCGCTTGTCATACTGTCCGCAGGCTTTGCACATATCACGGACTTCCGGTTTGAGCTCGATGGTCTCCGGGGCGAGCGGCGCGGCAGCCGTAAAGCCGCAGGACTTGGCAAGAGCGATCAGTTCAGCGGTCGTCATTCGTCATATTCCTCCTCAAATGTCAATGCATCCACAAATTCATCCTGGAAATTCGGTTTTGACGCCAGTTCCAGAAATTCCGTTCCGGCGGCAAGCTGCTTGCTGCGCTCGAATTCCGTATGGCTGACGGCGCAGCGCTGTGCGCCGTCTCCGGCAGCATTGCCGATGCCGCGGATACGGTCGAGGAGCTTCTCCGGGATCATGCCAATGCGGCAGGCCGAGGCGGGATCCAGATAGTTTCCGAACGCGCCAGCGAGAAGGACCTGTTGAATATCCTGCGTCTTTTCACCGAGGTGTTCGCACAAAAGCTCAATGCCGGCGCGAATGGCCGCTTTGGCAAGCTGTACTTCACGGACATCTTTCTGCGTGAGATACACATCGGTGCCGGGCAGCGTATATTGTTCGCCGCAGGTGAGCTTTCCGGATTCATCGATGATGCCCAAATCAAGAAGGACGGCGATCAGGTCGAGAAGACCGGAGCCGCAAAGGCCAAGTGCCGGTGCGTCGTCCACGGTATGGACAACGACCTTTCCGTTTTCTTGCCGGACATGGTCGATGGCGCCGGACATGCCGCGCATGCCGCAGGAGATCTTCGCACCCTCAAAAGCGGGGCCGGCGGCCGTAGAGCACGCCACGCGGCGCGCTTTGCTGCCGAGCACCATTTCGCCGTTGGTGCCGATATCGATGAGCAGCGTCAGCTTCTCGATCTCATCAAAGCGGACGGCGCACAGGCATCCGACGGTATCCGCTCCGACAAAGCCCGCAATGTTCGGCAGTACACGCAGCCTGGCATTCTTGCAGGAGGACAGCAGCCGGGATGCATCGTTCTCGTCTATGGCTGCGGAGACGGAGGGCATATAGGGCGGCGTGATGAGCGGCGTCGTGTCAAGGGCGAGCAGAAGATGGTGCATGGCTGTGTTGCCCACGATGCAGACCATACCAATCTGCGCGGTATCGATTCCGGCGTCCTTCGCGCATTGTATAGCGAGAGAATCCAGCGCAAGGCGTACACATTCTGCCGGGAGCTCTCCTCCGTTCGCCTGTGCATACTCAATGCGCGAGATCACGTCTGCACCGTACTGTGTCTGCGGGTTAAGGCAGCTCCTTTGGGCGAGCAGTCTGCCGCTCACGCCGTCGCGCAGACAGGCGACGACGGTCGTTGTGCCGAGGTCGAAGGCAAGCGCATATGCAGCCGCGCCGTCTGCCAGAAGCAAAGCAGACTGTTCGGCGGAGAGTATCTTGTTTGCATGATGTTCGGGAAGCTCGATCACGGCATTCGGCGCAGCCTTCGTCTGGCAGGCGAGGACTTCCTCACCGTTTACGGTGAGGCGGCATTTGCTGCAGCTTCCGTGGCCGCCGCAGGGCGCATCGAGATAGATGCCGTTCTCCTTCAGTGCTTCCATCCATGTTTTCTCGGCATCCGCATGCAGGGTCTCCTTTTTGCCGAGCACGGTAAAGGCAATATCGTTCATATGTGACTCCTATGCGCACAGGCGTTCGTACTTTTACGGCAGCGCTGCGGACAAGATCCCGCGGTGTTGCCCAAAGCCCACAGACGAAAATTCGCCTGTGGGCCTTGCTTATTTTGTCGACTTGTTTCCGATAAGGACTGCATCCCCCAACGCTGTCCTCGGGGAAGGCGGTCAGCCGGCCGTGCGCTCCATAGCGAGCTTTCTCGCGGCCTGACCGGCGGAGGCGGCATCCGGCGTGTAGACATCGGCGCCGATCTCGTCGCAGAACTCCTGCGTGATGGGCGCACCGCCGACCATGACCTTGAAATCCTTGCGGCGCGGGCTCTTATTGAGTGCTGCCACGGCTTCGCGCATGGCGGGCATCGTGGTGGTGAGCAGTGCGGAGATGCCGACAACGGTCACATCCGGGTCTTCCGCAGCTTCGACGAACTTCTCGATGGAAACATCGATGCCGAGGTCGACGACTTCGTAGCCGGTGGACTCGATCATCAAGATGACGAGGTTCTTGCCGATGTCGTGCAGGTCGCCGTAGACGGTGCCCATGACCATCTTGCCGATCTTGCCAGTGTTGTCGCCGCCGAGATGGGGCTTAAGCGCTTCGACGCCTTTCTTCATGGCGCGAGCCGCTACGAGCATTTCGGGAACGAAAATCTCATTGCGCTTGAACTTCTCACCGACTTCACCCATGGCATCGATCATGCCCTTGTTGAGAATGTCGATGGGAGCATCGCCCTCATCCAGGCATTTCTGAATGAGATTCGGGACCAGCTTGGACTTGCCGTTCGATACGGCGGTGAACAATTCCTCGATTTTAGACATAATTTTTATCCCCCTGTTAAAAATTTGTTCTACTTAAATTATATGATAGCTTGAATGAAATTGCAATGGAGAAGGTGCTTTATGCCTGCTTGACGGGCCCAAATTTTCCTTCGCGGTAAGCGGTGATGTACTCCATGCAGTAGTCGTCCTGTCCGAGCAGAGCTTCGGTCGCATAGATGAGGCCCATCATGTCGCGGTTCGTGGGGTCGAGGATGGCGCTGTCGAGACCGGCGTTCATGGCGAGCACCGTGAAGCCGAGGTTGAGCATCTTGCGCACCGGCAGGTTGAAGGAGATGTTGCTGACGGCGGCGGTGATGTGGATGGTCGGATACGCCTCGCGGACGGCGGCAATAACTTCCGTGTTCGTTTCGATGCCGTTTTCCGAGGTGCAGAGCATCTCGACCAGCGGGTCGATATGGATGCGGCTCGGCGCGATGCCGTATTCCTTCGCCTTTGCCATGATCTTATCGAACACCTTCAGGCGGTCGCCGGCGGTCTTGGGGATGCCGGTGTCGTCGCTGAGGAGTGCTACGCACTCCCAGCCGGGGTTGTCGGCCATGATGGGGAAAAGCGTGTCGATCTTGCTGCCCTCGCCGGACACGGAATTGAAGATGCCGGGCTTATTGCAGAACTTATAGGCTTCGGCAATGACTTCGGCACTTGGGCTGTCCACCGAGATGGGCAGATCCGAAACTTCCTGGATGCAGTCGATCATCCAGTGCAGTGTTTCGACCTCGCCATCCTGCACGGAAGCACAGCAGTCGATGAATGTGGCGCCCGCCTTGTCCTGCGCGATCGCGCGCTGCTTGATGAATTCCGCATCCCGCTTTGCAATGGCCTCTGCCACGGCGGGAATGGAGCCGTTGATTTTTTCTCCGATGATGATCATATGTATTCCTCTCTTTTATTCGTTGTGTGCCGAAAAATACTTTTTATTTTCATTTTCAATCGCTTCACTCAGGGCATCATAGACGCCGGGGAAGGTACTCATGGCCAGGCCCTGCGAAGCGTTGGGGATGAAGTAAAGCGTGCCGCACTCGGTGCAGGCTCTGTCGACCTCGGCCTGAACGACTTCCTTCGTCCAGCCTTCGTAGTCGACCTTGGCGCTGTCTATGCCGCCCATGAAGCTGATCTTTCCGCCGTACTTCTTGATGAGCTCGGGAATGTTGTTCGAGGTCATGACGCCCTGCCAGATGTCGATGCCCATGTCGATCATGTCGGGGACGAGGGTGGCGGCATAGGAGTCGGAGTGGTGCACAACGAGCTCCACGCCGTGGGACTTGTAGTAGCCGTAGATCTTCATATAAGCCGGTTTAATGAACTCGCGGAACATATCGGGCGAAATGAATGTGGAGATCTGGCTGCCCCAGTCATCGTGGTGGAAGAGGGCATCGGGCTTCACATATTTGCACAGCTCCGCCGCATAGTCCAGCTCGAACTGCGTAATGCAGTCGATCAGTTCATGCATTTCGTCGGGATACTCATAGAACGCCATGAGGCACTCCTGAATGCTCATCAGATGATGGCACATTTCGAAGACACCTGGGGCGTAGAACGCGGTGGCGAATTCTTCCTTGCGGTCGACCTTTTCCGCGTCGGCAATGAACGGTTCCCATTCCTTCGCATCGTAGACGACCTGCGGTACCTTTACATAGTCTTTCCAGTGTTCTATGTCCTTGATGACGATCTTGTCCGGAGTGTGGACCGGGAACTGGCCGGGTGTTCCGATGGGCCAGGAGCAGGTCTCGCCCCAGGCGTTTACGACATTTTCCTCGCCGTATCTCGGGGAATGGTTGCGGATCCCGTACGGGGTTCCGAAGAGCATGTGAAAGGCCTCGTACTGGTTGACAAAGCGGTCGGGATGACCTCCGTGGATGGTCTCCAGAAGATTCTGACGTTTGCTCAGCATAAAGATACCCCCATAAATAATGAAATGTATGAGTCATTGCCGTTCCTTCTTGGCATCCGGCATAACTTCCTCGATGGGTTTGAGCTTGAGAAGATCCACAAACGAATAGGACATCAGCATGAAGAGGCGCGTGTCGGGATCGTTCAGATCCGCGCCGATGATCTGGTTGATCTTGTCCAGGCGCTGATAGAGCGTGTTGCGATGGATGTACAGATGCTTGGCCGTGGCGGTGGCGTTGAGACCGGTCGTGAGATACTCGCGCAGCGTAGTCAAAAGCTCGGTCTCGTTGCGGTTGTCGTATAGCCAGAGCTGCACGAGGCTCGGGTGGCACAGGTGGCGACCGTTGATCTGCGTGGTCCCATAGTGCATGAAGTACGGCAGGACATAGTCCTCGAAGCGGTAGTACCAAAGATCCGGCGCATACAGCCGTCCCATTTCGAGCGCGGCCTCCGCTTCTTTATAATAGGAGATGACCGTGCTGAAATCAAAGAAGGTGTAGCTGATGCCGACATGCAGGAGATGCTCGCGCAGGAAGATGCTGATTTTTTGGATCATAGCATCGCGGGTCAGCTGTGCTTTGTCGAGGTTGATGAGCGTCACGATGCGGTCGTTGTATACGAAGGCAAAGCTCTCGGAGAAGCTGCTTTCGATGTTCATGCAGGTGCTGTGGTAAACGGAATTGGCTCTGTCCCAGCGGTTGATCTCAAAGACGAGACAGATGTAGTTGTCCGCATTGAGCCAGCGCATGGTCAGGAGCTGTTGGTTGATGACGGCCTGCTCGATCTGCTCATTGGAAAGGAGCTTTTTGACGAACTCCTCGAAGCGCTGGCTGTGGCCGTAATGGAAACTTGTTTGGCAAAGAACCACGAGCACGCATTCGGCAAAATACGAAAGGGCGCTCAGCGAAAGCTTGCGGAGCGGCGCGCGGACCTCCGGCACGGCCAGAGTAAAGATGGCGTTCCCGCGGTTCATGTGCAGGAATTGCATATTGTATGTGAGATAATCGTCCGAGATGAAAAACGTATGGCTGCCATCCGTGTGCGATTGATGGCCGGACTGCGCTTTGATGATGGCGATCATCTCTTCCGGGAGCATACGCTCCTGGGTCTGTTTGTGAAAAGACCAAGCGATCTGCAGCGTCGGATCGTATTTGCTGAGCAGGCAGAAATTTCGGTCGAGCACCAGGACGGGGTTTCCGAAGAACGATTCGCCCAGGGCCGACAGATCCTGCAGGGACGGTGAGCGGGCGAGCAGGTCGCTCATGGCCTGCGACCATTGCTGGTATTCCTGAAAAATACGGTTGATCCGGTTGAACCATGTATTAAAGGTAGTTCGCTTCACCGGCACATCGATGACTAGCGCATCCACACCGGAGGCCCGGAGAATTTCCTCATCCGCCGCGCCGACAATGACGACCGATGTTTTCGGCGGGATGGAAAAGTCGTCCCGAACATCCTTTGCCGGAAGCACATAGCACAGTTCCCGGCTGACCGGTTCGTCTTTTGACCAGAGTGCCGCCGCGCTCAGCTGGGGCTGTCGGATGGAAAAGGAATTGGAGGAAACGATGTGTGCGTTTTGCATATTGAGCTCGGATAAAATCGTATCCAAACTGATGTTCAAAGGTAATTCCCCCCTTGTTCTTTTCCTGCGTATGCCGCACAAAAAGAGCCTTTGCAGTATTGAGTATATCATAACGCATCGATTTGTCCAGTGCTTGAAAAAAGTTTGAAATACCGCTGCAATTATTAAAAAAGCCCATTTTTATGATGTATGTACAAAAAGTGGGACTTTGATTTGTCGTTTTGCTCCAAAGCACAAAAGCTGATATGTGCAGTGTGCACACCGCTTGAAGAAAAGTTTTGGCATACGGCGTGTACAGACTATCATTTTGCTTTGCGGAAAAAGCAGATGGTTTGTATATTTTCATTTTTCGTGCCGACCGATACACTATAGCCAGAGGTTCGCGGAAGGGATTCCGTGAAAGGGGAACGCAAAATAACAGAAAGGAAGAATTCGGAATGGAAACTTCGAAAAAGCGCATTTCTCCCTATGTGTATCTCATCATCATCGTGCTGTCGTACCTGACAGCGGGCTTCTGCCAGTACCGGCTCCAGCCGATCCTCACCTACATGATGCAGGGAATGAACATCGATGAGGGCAAGGCCGGCGTGCTGGTGTCTGCCATGAGCATCCTGAGCATTTTCCTGTCCGTGCCGTTCGGCGTCATGATGGGCAAGATCGGTCCGCGCAAGACCGGTATTCTCGCAACGGTCCTCATCATTGCCGGTTCTCTGATCGGTGTCTTCGGCACGACGAGCTACGCCGTTGTGTTCATCTCCCAGCTCGTTGTCGGTGCAGGCTCCTGCGCTACCGGCATTCTCGGGCCCTATGTCATTGCCTGCCTGTTCGTTCCCGAGCTTCGCGGCCGTGCAAACGGCATCTACATCACGGGCGGCACTATTGCGCAGCTTGTTATGTATAACCTCGTTCCCCGCATCACGACGGCTGCAAACATTGCTCCCGCATGGTGGTTCACCATCGTTTACAGCGTGGTCATGCTCGTTGTATGGATCATCTTCATCACCGACGAAGTTGCACCTCCCATGGGCAAGTCTGACGGCGGCGCTCCCCAGATCAGCTTCCTCGATGCCATCAAGGACAAGAATGTTCTCCAGCTCGCCATCGGCGGCCTGTTCTTCATGATGAGCACGATGGCCGTTCTGAGCTTTGCTCCGACTTTTCTCTCCGTGAAGCACGGCTACTCGGAAGAAGTTGCCGGTTCTCTCGTCAGCGTGTGTGCCATTGTCGGCGCTCTCTCCACTGCCATCGGCGGCACTCTCTCCGACCTTCTGAAGACCCGCAAGTGGATCTACTTCGGCGCGATCATATGGATGGCGGTCTCCCGCTTCCTCATTGCGTTCCTGCCCGCCGGCCTGCTGCTCAACATCGTCATTTGGCTGCAGGGTCTCCCGTCCGTGGCCATGGGTCTTCTCTACACCGTTGCCGGTGAGTCCATCGCTCCTGAAAAGGTCAGCGTCGGCATCTCCGTTATCGGCACATTCATCGGCATCGGCACGCTGATCGCTTCGGCACTGTTCGGCTTCCTCGCCGTCGGCATCGGCTACTCCGCCACATTCTGCGTGTTCGGTGTTCTCGCGCTCGTCGGTCTGGTCGGCGTGTGCACCATCAAGGGTGTGAAGTAATCGTTATTACAGCAACTTTTAAAGGAGGATCTTTATTATGATGACATTGCGCGAAAACGCGATGGCAATTTATAACCGTCAGCAGCCGGATTTCTATTTTGATCTGATGGACGCCATCACGCTCGTCCCGGACCCCGTTCTGATGGGCGGTATGTTCCCGCAGGACGGCAAAGAATACCAGGATCAGTGGGGCACCACTTACATCTATAAGCCCGGTGCGCCCGGCCCTCACCCTCATGTCACGGCCGAAAATGCCGTTATCAAAGACATTGAGCATTGGCGCGACAGCGTTGTTGTGCCTCCCACGCGCGGACTTGACTGGAGTGCCGCAAAGAAAGTAGCCGATGAGACCGACCGTAAGGAAAAATTCGTCGGCGTTATGTTCGGCGGCGGACTTTTCGAGCGCTCGCATCACCTGATGGGCATGGAGAATGCGCTGTGCGCTTATCTCGAGTACCCGGAGGAGATGGCCGACCTTCTGCGCGTTATCGCCGATTATAAGATCGACTACATCCACGAGATGGGCAAGCAGATCCATCCGGACATCATCTTCTACCACGACGACTGGGGCTCCAAGCAGAATGTGTTCCTGCCGCCGAGAGTCTGGCGCGAGATCATCAAGCCGCTGCAGAAGGAGATCTCCGATGCCATCCATGAGGAAGGCATGATCTACATGCACCACGCCGACTGCATCTGCAAGCCGATTGTGACCGACATGGTCGATATCGGCGTTGATATCTGGCAGGGTGTCATCGCTCAGAACGACATCGTCGAAATCCAGCGCGTGACGGAAGGCAAGCTCGCCATGGTCGGCGGCATCGACGGCCCGAAGATCGATGTGGAGAACATCACCGAAGAGGCTATCCGTGCCGAGGTTCGCCGCGCCGTTGACACCTACTGCCCGGCCGGCCGCTTCTTCCCCGCCATTCCGAACGGCTGGTGCTTCCTCGAATGGAACGACAAAATCGAAAAGGACGAACTGAAAAAGTACGGCCGCGAGTGGGCTCTCAAGCATCCCATCGCATGACGACGCCGCGTTCCCCCCATATTTAACAGCGAGTCTCGGATCTCTCCGAGGCTCGCTGCTTTTTATAACCCAGAAAACCTCGGGCTATGCCCGAGGTTCAAAAAAGGCGGAGCCTATGAGGGGAAAAATAAACCTCCCGTGATAGAATAGTGAGGGTTTGCCGACCGCACTAAAGAAACGAAGGAGGTACCTTATGGGGAAATAAGGATACAAATAGTTTAACACATACTACATGGGAATGTAAGTA